>DGHF01000181.1 GCA_002392545.1 Ruminococcus sp. UBA3855 | reverse complement strand
GCTTCTCAAACTGGTGAATACGGTAGACACCTCTTTCTTCGATGCCGTGTGCACCGACTTCCTTACGGAAACAAGGAGAGTAGGAGGTGAGAGTCATCGGCAGTTTGGACTCATCATTGATCGTATCGATGAAGCGGCCGATCATGGAATGTTCGGATGTGCCGATCAGATAGAGGTCTTCACCTTCAATCTTGTACATCATGTTTTCCATTTCCGCAAAGCTCATAACACCAGTCACGACATCAGAACGAATCATGAAAGGGGGAATATAATAAGTAAATCCTCTGTCAATCATGAAATCTCTGGCATAGGAGAGAACAGCGGAATGCAGTCTTGCAATGTCGCCACACAGATAATAGAACCCTGCGCCCGTTGTCTTGCCAGCAGAAACCTTGTCAATGCCGTTGAGTTTCTTCATAATGTCTTCATGGTGAGGAACTTCAAAATCAGGAACAAAAGGTTCACCGAAACGCTCAATTTCGACATTTTCGGAATCGTCTTTTCCAACAGGAACAGAATCGTCAATAATGTTGGGAATGACAAGCATAATCTGACGGACTTTCTGTTTCAGTTCACGTTCACTATTGCCGAGTTCTTCCAGCTCCTTGTCAATTTCAGCAGATTCAGCATCAACCTTTGCTTTTGCCTCTTCGGGAGTCATACCTTCTGCAATCATTTTACCGATTTGTTTGCTGAGAGCCTTTTTCTTTGCACGGAGTTCGTCGCCCTTCTGTTGAGCTGCACGGGACTGCTTATCAAGTTCGATAACCTCATCTACAAGAGGAATTTTCTCATCCTGAAATTTCTTCTTGATATTCTCTTTCACAACATCAGGATTTGCACGTAAAAATTTAATATCCAGCATAAAATAAAATCTTCCTTTCAAAATGTTTCACGTGAAACAATTATGTTTCATCTGGTGACAGCAGATTTGCCAGTTCTTTCAAATCGTCATCATCATAAAATTCAAGGGTAAGAGTGCCCTTGTTTTTACCATATTGAACCTTGACTTTTCGTCCAAGTCTTTGATACAAAGCCTGTTCGACCTCGCCATAATAAGAATGCATTTTCGGGAAGGAAACCTCTTTTTCAGGGGCATCAGAAACCGCCGTCATTTTTTCAATTTGTCTGACAGTCAGCAGACCCTCTGACGCTTTTTTTGCAACATGCTGCATCAATTCTTCATCCTCAAATGCAAGCAGGGCACGGGCATGACCGGCGGAAATACTACCATCAACAAGATAATTCTGCACCTCATCAGGCAATTTCAGCAACCGTACCGCATTGGCAACAGCACTTCTTGACCGTCCGACGAATTTAGCAATATCATCCTGAGTCATGCCGAATTCATCCATAAGCCGTTGAAAACCGAGAGCCTCTTCAATGGGGTTGAGGTTTTCACGCTGTAAATTTTCGATAAGGGCAATTTGAGCGGTTTCAAGGTCACTAAGTTCACGGATGATAACAGGAACTTCATCAAGTCCAAGCATCCTTGCAGCCCTCCACCGCCGTTCGCCGGCGACAATCTGATAACCGCCGAGAGGGAGCGGACGAACAAGAAGGGGCTGTAAAATTCCATGTTCACGGATGGAATCAGCAAGGGCAGAAATTGCCGTTTCATCAAAATATTTTCTAGGCTGGGAGCGGTTAGGCTCGATTTCAGACAAACGCAGCGTTTTTTTTACATGAATTTCAGTAGCGTTATCTTCAAAGAGGGAATCCAGACCGCCACCAAGACCGCCTTTAATCATGAAATCACCCCTTCTGCGCTAAACGAAGCTTCCATTTGGTGAGGTTGTCCAAAGGTTCACCGAGAATTTCCTTCCCCAACAGTTCATAGAAGAAAGCCCCCTTTGACGACTTATCATAATACATGACAGGCTTTCCGAAACTGGGAGCTTCCGAGAGCCGGACATTTCGGGGAATTTTAGTCTGAAAGACCTTATCAGGGAAATATTTCTCCACTTCTTCCACAACCTGACGGGAGACATTCAGTCTCTGGTCATACATCGTAAACAGAATTCCGCATATTTCAAGACTAGGGTTATAATTCGCCCTGACGAGCTTAATAGTCTGAACCAGTTGAGTGAGACCTTCCAGAGCGTAATATTCCGCCAGCATTGGAATGAGAACCGCATCACAAGCAGTGAGACCGTTCAAAGTAAGCAGACCAAGAGCCGGAGGGCAGTCAATCAGGATATAATCATATTTATCTTTGACTGTAAGAATCTGACCTTTGAGCCGTCTGAATTTATCCTCTTTCTGAATGAGTTCAACTTCTGTTCCAGCGAGGTCAGCCGTACCAGCCACAATGGAAACCCCTTGAAAATCTGTTTCCATGGTAGCATATTCAATCTTGACTTTTCCACAAATCACATCATAAGAAGAAGCCTCAACGGATTTCTTTTTAATTCCGAAACCAGTTGTAGCATTTCCCTGAGCATCAATATCAACGCAAAGCACTTTTTTCCCTTTTGAGCCGAGATAAGCAGCAAGATTTACAACAGTAGTAGACTTGCCAACACCGCCCTTTTGATTTGCCACCGCAATCACTTTACCCATGAATACAACTCCTTTCGTATAAGATAATTACATTATACCACGTTTCAGAAAATTTGTAAAGTGATTTCCGGAAATTCTTTGAAATGTTTCACGTGAAACAATTGA
>DGHF01000186.1:2691-10343 GCA_002392545.1 Ruminococcus sp. UBA3855 | reverse complement strand
GAAACTCGGCTCATTTTCTTTTGACGGACACAAGGAATTAACAGAAATTGAAATTCCTCCAAGTGTTAAGGAAATCGGCTATCATACATTTTATGACTGTTCAAATCTGACGAAAATCAAGGTTTCGCCATTCAATCCGTATCTTTGTGATATTGACGGCATTTTATACGACAAACTGCGACAAACATTGATTTGTTGCCCTCCGGCACGAACCAGCATTCACATTCCGGCGACTGTCACGAATATCGAATATGAAAACGCTTTTGCAACCTGTCATAATTTGATGGATATTTCCATTGACAGGGCGAACAAAAAATATACCCTCGTGAATGGGGTTCTGTACGAATGTAATGCACTTTCATTGACGAAATTAGTCCGCTGTCCGGTGGACAGGCTGACACTTGATATTCCCGACAGCATTACAGAAATCTGCTATCATGCGTTTGAGGACTGCAAAAATCTGATGGAAATTGACATTCCCTCGAAAGTGACAAAAATCGGGGGCTATGCCTTCAAAAACTGCCACAATCTGGAAAGAGTCAAATTTCCGAAAAGTCTGAATAGTATTGGGGATTCTGGTTTCCGTATCTGCAAAAGTTTGAAAGAAGTCATTTTACCACACGGAACAAAAACGATTATTGCAGGCACATTCAACGATTGTGACAACCTTGAAAAAATTGTCATTCCGGATAGTGTCAAATTCGTGGGCTATATCGTGAGCGGTTGCCCCAACCTGAAAACAATGATTTGTCACGGAGTCAATGTTCCCATGCAAAACAATCCTAATAAAAGTAGCTGTCTTTACATGATTGTTCATGGAAAATATGAGGAAAAAATTGACCCCGAAATCAAGTATGATATTCTTTATCAATTATACCAGAAACACCCCAATGACACGAAAATTGAACACGCTGTCAAGTCTGCATTTGTCCAGATTATCAAGGAATTAACCACCGCCAAAAATATGGATTTGGTCGAACAGTATTTCAATTCGTTCAGCCATTTTGTCACGGCGGAAAATATTGACGAAATGATTTTCCATGCGATTGACGAACAGGCTTATGAAATTCAGGTATTCTTGACGAACTATAAATATGAATATATCGGTTTCAAAGAACCCGACTGGAAATTATAAAAAATCTCCGCCATCTCAGGCGGAGAAATTGCAGTTCAATTGTTTGCATGCATGGACTGTCACCAACACGGTCATGAGCGCAAACATCATGCGTTCAAATTGATTTTTCGGCATACATTTTCCTCCTTCTGACAACAAAAAACACCTGCATTCCATCCCTGCAAAAACCAAATCCGGACAGTACCGTAATCAGATTTATGTACAAGAATGTACTACATGTGTCGTTGTCAATGCCATTAAATTTTATCTTACAATGATATTATATCATAGTCTGACGTCAATTGTCAATTCATATTTTGTACAAAAATATTCCCCTGCATTTTTGAAAGAATCATTGAAAATGCAGGGCATGAAAGGAGTTCTCATGTCAAAAATTGTCAAAAGGGGCTATGTTCCCACGGATGCGAGGGATTTCGGCGAAAAACAGCTCCCCAACCTTAAAGCTTCCGCAGAAGAAGTTTATTATTTGTTAAATCGTGGCTATTCCGTCAAAAATGCATCAACCTTTGTCGGGAATCATCATTTATTGTCGGAACGTCAGCGTTTAGCCATTGCGAGAGCCGTTTCCCCTGAAAAACAAATCCAGATACGCAAAGAAAAACAACTCTCGGACAGCGATTTAAAAGGCAGAATCATTCATATTGACGGATTTAATACAATTATTACCCTTGAAATTGCCTTTTCAGAATCCTTGTTGCTTGACTGCATGGACGGCACTGTCCGAGATTTAGCCGGACTGCGTGGCACTTACCGCCTTGTTGACAAGACAGATACCGCCCTGAATGCCATCTATGAAACGCTTTCAGAATTGCAGATTGAAAAGGCGGTATTTTATCTTGATGCGCCTGTCTCCAATTCCGGCAGACTGGCACAGCGGATTCATGAATTGTTCGAACATGCGCCCTTTGTAGTCGAAACGAAAATTGAAAATGCGGTTGACTTCCTTCTGAAACAACAGCAGGATTGTATTATTTCAGCGGATGCCATTATTCTGGACGAATGCCAATGCTGGTATAATCTCACCCGCAGAATCATTGACAGCCATTTCGAACAGTACCCCTATGTGAAATTGCTGTGAAAAATAAAAGGGGGCTTGGGGGAAAATTGCCCTCTTAGTGCGTTTTGCGTTAGTTTTTTGCGAAACGTGCTAAGCCTTAAAGGGCATTTGTCCCCCATTTTATTTTATCACACTTCCCGATTCTCACAGATGAAATCTGCAAACTCCGCAAATTCCCTGCTTCCGCCCTGTGCATACAGTCCAATCATCACACCAGTGAAATTTCCGGCGACTTCCGTTGACAGATACTTTGTCTGTGCCGAACCCAATTCAAAAATATTCCCGTCCTGAACAGCTTTGAACGTGTACACGAAATTACTTGTCTCGACAATCAGCCGGACAGCTCCGGCATGAATTTCAGTATTCCCCGATTCTACGCACAAATCTCCGATTCTCTGACGTTTGAAGACTGCACCATCACGGACGGCAATTTCATAATGCTGTTCAGGGGTCATGTAAAGGGTAATTCCTGCTTCACCGTCAGAGACATTGACATTGACTTCAATATGCAGATTCATTTCCTTTTGGCGGATTCCATAGAAAGTCGGCGCATTCTGCGCATCATCAAGAGAATTTCCGTTACTGCGCAGTTTCAGGCGATTATCCGCAAATGCATAATTTTCCGGAATGGGGTTCTGAATACTGCTCCATTCAAGCCAAGGGGTAGTATTTTCAAACGTGATTTTGTCGAAAGAAATTTGCTTGACTGTGTCCGGAATGCGGTCTGTTTCGATTTCAAGGCGGTTCGTGCCGTCAATTCCGGCAGTAAACCAGCCGTCATTGTCGAACGTCACCGGAGCAAGGTAGACTTCTCTTCCGGTGGTGTGATGCATCACCCATTCGTCAATCTGACGGAATCCAAGATGAACCATCCACCAATTTCCGGAAACATCCTCCACTAAGTCTGCGTGTCCGCATCCCTGCAACAGATAGCCCCCAAGATTACGGTTTGTCAAGACCGGATTATGTGCATAATTCTCGAAATCTCCATACAAATTTTCACTTCTTGCATAGACAACCATATGTCCGTATTCCGTCCCGCCCTCAGATGCCATCAAATAATAATATTTACCGATTTTATACATATGCGGACTTTCCAGAAAGCGACCGCCTGCCCCCTGCCAGATGCACTTTGCAGAGGACAATTTTTTTCCGGTTGCAATGTCAATTTCACACTGCACAATTCCATGAATGCCGTTGTCATCCGTTCCGTTGCTCATGAAATAAGCATGACCATTTTCGAAATACAGAGAGGGGTCAATCCCGTCTTGCTCGACATAAATCGGGTCAGACCATTCGCCGTGAATGTCATCCGTCCAGACGTAGAAATTGCCCCCCTCTGAAACGTTGGTTGTGACCATGTAGAAACGCCCCTCATGATGGCGGATTGTCGGCGCATAAATTCCCCCGACGGAATTCGCCTTGCTCAATGGGAGCTGGGAATTTCTTGTCAGGACGTTGCCAATCTGTCGCCAGTTGATGAGGTCTTTGCTCTCAAACAACGGCACTCCCTGAAAGAACTGAAATGAGCTTGTCACCAGATAATAAGTGTCTCCTGCACGGCAGATACTAGGGTCAGGGTAAAACCCTGAAATAATAGGGTTACGATATTTCATCTTGAAAAATCCTCCGAATCATATTTTTTCTATTATAACATATTTCTGGAATACAGTCAATATCATTAGCAAAATTTCCAAATCAAAACCGCCCTCTTTCCGGAGAGCGGTTATTTTCATTAAAGATTATTCTTTTTCTTTTCAAGAACTGCAATTAAATCATCAATCGAATCTGTTCTTGCAATTTCGGAATTACTGCTTCTCGGAGCAGATGAGCGGATTTCCTCTCTCATTTGGGAAGCCATCAAAATATCATCAATATTGGGGCTTGTCTCTTTGTGGTTTTCCTTGGCTTTGGCTTTTTCACGCTCCAGAGCTGCGGAACGAATCTGTTCAGGGGGCAGAACATTATTATTCTGAACTGGCTGAACCTTTGAGATGTCAACCACCGGAACAGGCGGTACAGGTATCTGCATAGACTGTGTATTCTGCATATTTTGCATTGGTGGCATGGGGACGGGCTGGGGCTGTATGGGCATCTGCATAGACTGTGTATTCTGCATTGGTGGTATTGGCATTCCCTGCGGTGGCTGATACGGCTGGAAAGGCTGTTTCCGGAGTGTCGGCTGGGCGGACGGTTCTTTCTGAATGTAGGAAACAGGTGTTTCCTGCGGAGCAGGTGCACCGAAATCGGGAGGAGTCAAAGGCTTTTTCTTCTGTTCCTCTTTCTGAACGTCGTTTTCATTGGGAACTTCAAACTTTGTGGTACCATGTTCCTGAATGGCTCTCTGATAGGGGGAATCCTCATTTACAGGCTTTGCGGAGAAATTTTCCTGAATGGAAGATTTTTTCTTTTCGAGGGATTCATCATTCTGAGTAATCTGTTCGGGACTGAAAAGCGGGTCTTTGGTCTCGCTTTTTAAAGAAGAAGATTTTCTGGAAGGTCCGGGGTCTTCGAAAAGAAGCGGTTCTTCTTGGGAATCCAAAGTAATATCATTCTCTTCCTGATTGCTTCTGAGAATCTTTACAAGGAGCATGATAATCAGAATGATACACGGCATAACCAGCAGCGACAACAAACCAGTCACGGATGTTGCAAATTTCACATACTGATAAAGCTGAGGGCTTGCCCATGTGCAAACTGCAAGAATATCATCTTTTGGAATTGCCGGCTCACTTCCCTGCTCTTCTACAGTCCCGACAAAATAACTGGTAGAGTTATCCTCATTCAGATTGATGAGATAAATCAACTGCAATGCGACATTTCCATTGGAAAGGCGACAAAGCACTTTATTTCCGGCGGACAAACTGACAGAATCGGAATTTTTGGCAATTATAAAGGAATTTTGTGGAACATCCGGCTGCATATCGGACTCTTCATACAGATAGAGGTAATATCCGGCGACTTGGGGAATCATATTGCCGGAAAAAAATACATTCGCTGTGATTGTCATGGCGACTGTCAACAGCAGAACAATGACAACCAGAACCGAAAAAACGGACGCTTTCTTTTTCTTGGTACTACTCATTCGGCAATCTCCTTTCATGGAATCAACGTTAAAATTATTATACCATATCCGGTATCAATTTGCAAGTACTTTCTGAAATTTTATCACAAAAAAAGGACGGCAGAAACAAACCTGCCGCCCCTTCTTCATGCATATATCAGCCAATCATGCTTGCAACTTCTGCTGCGAAATCATCAGCCTTTTTCTCGATACCTTCACCCAGTTCAAAGCATACAAAGCCTGTTACGGTGATGGGTGCGCCTGCTTCCTTCGCCTTGGAATCAACATACTGCTTGACAGACTGCTTGTTTTCCTTAACGAAAGCCTGTTCCATAAGGCAGATTTCAGAATAAATCTTGCCGAGCTTGCCTTCTGCAATCTTGATTTTAGCCTGTTCGGGCTTGCTTGCAAGCTTGGGGTCTTCTTCCATCTGCTTGAGAATGACTTCCTTTTCCTCGTCAACTCTGGACTGAGGAACGTCTTCTCTGTTGAGATATTCCGGATGCATTGCAGCAACTTGGAAATCGCAGTCCTTCAATGCTTCCAGTACAGCCGGATGTGCGCCGGCGGTTGTAGTAGCGGAAACGAGTGCGCCAGCCTGTCCGCCCTGATGAATGTAAGGTACAACAGCGTCACCTTCCAGACGTGCAAAACGGCGAACCTTCATATTCTCACGGATGGAGAGGAACAGCTCCTGCAATGCTTCTGCAACGGTAACTGTACCACCATAGATAACAGCAGAATTCAGAGCATCCAAATCAGCCGGATTCTGTTCGATAACAGTCTTGGCTACATTCTCAACGAATTCCTTGAAAGCCGGATTCTTAGCAGCGAAGTCTGTTTCAATATTCACTTCTACGACTGCACCAACAGTATTGGTCTCGTTGACAACAGCCAGAGCCAGACCTTCCGCAGCCACTCTGCCAGCCTTCTTAGCCTGAGTAGCGAGACCCTTTTCACGAAGAATCTGAATTGCCTTGTCAGTATCGCCCTCTGCTTCTGTCAGAGCCTTCTTACAGTCCATCATACCAGCACCGGTCATTTCACGCAGTGCCTTTACTTCCTGAGCAGAAATATTTGCCATAATAAAAACCTTCTTTCTGATTAGTTCAAAGTGCCTGCGGATTATTCAGCTGTTTCTTCCTGAGCCTCATCAGCTTCAGCAGCAGCCTGTTCAGCAACAACTTCATCTGCGCCCTGTCTGCCCTCAATGATAGCATTTGCAATTGTACCGGCAATCAGCTTTACTGCACGGATAGCATCATCATTTCCGGGGATGACATAATCAACTTCGTCGGGGTCGCAGTTAGTATCAACGATTGCAACAATCGGAATATTGAGCTTCTTAGCTTCTGCAACAGCAATCTTTTCTTTTCTCGGGTCAACGATAAACAATGCCCCCGGAAGCTTCTTCATGTTCTTGATACCGCCCATAAACTTTTCAAGGCGTTCAATTTCCAGATTCAGCTTGACAACTTCCTTCTTGGGGAGCAGTGCAAAAGTGCCGTCTTCTGCCATGGTGTGGAGCTGTTCCAGTCTCTGAATTCTTCTCTGAATGGTCTTAAAGTTTGTCATCATACCACCCAGCCAGCGTGCATTAACATAGTGTGCGCCTGCACGGATAGCCTCTTCACGGATGGAATCGCTTGCCTGCTTCTTAGTGCCGACAAACAGAACTTCCTGACCCTGTGCAGAAATCTCACGAACAAAAAGATAAGCTTCTTCGAGCTTCTTCACGGTCTTCTGCAAGTCAATGATATAAATACCATTTCTTTCAGTGAAGATGTAAGGAGCCATTTTCGGGTTCCAGCGTCTGGTCTGATGACCAAAGTGTACACCTGCTTCAAGCAGTTGTTTCATAGATACTACGCTCATTGTAGTTCCTCCTAATAAAAATGTTTGGTTTTATTTCCTCCGCCCGCTGTTCGTCTGACAACTTGAAAATGCAAGCACCTTGCCACGAAAACGCAGGACGTGCGAAATCTCTTTTATTATAACATACTTTTTTCAGAAATGCAATATGAGAATCAATTTTCTCATGACAAATTTTTATCATAAAATCCGCCGAAAATTGTCAATATTGCATAAAGTTATTCGTCGTCATCTTTCTTGTTTCCCTTGCGTTTCTTGCTGAGAATGGTCATCACCACAACCAGAACCAAAGCCACAACTGCCAGTATCACCCAGAGGATAATATTTCTGTTGTCTCCGGTATTGACGTTGTTCACGAGTGCTATTGCCATCATGATATTTAATAAAGCCAGCATAAACTATCGCCTTCCTTTCCTAGAAAAGTATATCATATTCCGGCAAATCTGTCAAGTGAAAAAAGATACCTTGCTAAAATTTTGACTATATGATATAATAAAACAGGGGGTATGGGGGAAAATGCCCTC
>DGHF01000186.1:0-2576 GCA_002392545.1 Ruminococcus sp. UBA3855 | reverse complement strand
AGGCGGTTCGTGCTAAGGCTTCAAAGGGCATTGTCCCCCATTAAAAACAGGGGGTATGGGGGAAAATGCCCTCTTAGTGCGAACTGCGCCAGTTTTAGGCGGTTCGTGCTAAGGCTTCAAAGGGCATTGTCCCCCATTAAAAATCAAGAGGTGATTTTATGAAATTTGATATTGATAACTGTACATTGTGCCCTCGTGCCTGTCATGCCAACCGCACGAAACAAGCCGGAATCTGTGGCGGACGTGACACAATCCGCTGTGCGAGGGCAATGCTTCACTATTGGGAAGAGCCTTGTATCAGCGGTTCAAATGGTTCGGGAGCAATCTTTTTTTCAGGCTGTGCCTTGCATTGCCGATTTTGTCAGAATGCTGTCATTTCTGCCGAACCCTACGGAAAATATTTGACCCCCGAACGCTTGGCGGAAATCATGCTGAATCTGCAAAATCAGGGGGCGCATAATATCAATCTGGTAACTGCCTGTCATTTTGTGCCATGGGTCATTGATGCGCTTGGCATAGCGAAAAAGTCTCTGCATATTCCGATTGTCTGGAATACCGGCGGATATGAAACCGTTGAGACATTGCAAGCCTTAGAGGGCTATGTTGACATTTATCTACCCGATTTCAAATTTTTCAGCCCCGAAACCGCCAAACATTACGCCAATGCTGAAAACTATCCCGAAACCGCCAAAAAAGCCCTTTCTGAAATGCTCCGGCAGACCGGAAAGCCTGTCTTTGATGGAATGCTTCTCAAAAAGGGCTGTATTGTCCGGCATTTGGTATTACCCAAACATCGGCATGAATCCATTGCATTACTGCAATACTTAGCGGAAACTTACGGAACAGACCAATTTTTATTGAGCCTGATGTCTCAATATACCCCCATGCAACAGGATGAGCAATTCCCCGAACTTAACCGCCGTATCACGAAAATGGAATATTATTCTGTGCTTGATAAAGCGCAGGAATTAGGGTTTGACGGCTATTTGCAGGACAGCTCCTCCGCAAAAGAAGAATATACACCCGACTTTCATTTGCAGGGGCTTTGAGAAATCAAAATTGCATATTAAAAGTTAAAATACGGATATTCTGAATATTCTTCCGGAATGTTCTTTTCATAATCCGTCCAGCCCAAATTTTTCACTAAGACTGATTTTTCATGTGGGAATAAATAACAGTTCAGATACTCAATAAAATCCGTTTCAGTATAGCAAACGCCCTCAGGGGTTCTGTATTTTTCAGCTTGGGGGCTGTTCCACAACCAATCAGAACAGAACCTCATACAATATTCTTCTAAATTATCAGCAACAACATCAGGGACTGAATATATCATGCTGTCACCATCCGCACTTAATATGATTTTCTTCATCCCTCTATATCCTCATAAACATGAGCAGGGCGGAAATGTTCAGAGGCAGATTCATTCAATGCGACGGTCACAACGAAACCGTCCATATTATTGCCGGAAACCTCATATTCCAAATCATTCGCCGGAATCGAAAAGCCTGTCTGCGGACTGCTGTTATTCACAGGGACATAATACATCCCATAAATGGAATCACCGTTCTGCACGGTTATCATATTGTCAACGGAATAATTCTTGACGGTTTCCAGAAATTCTTCCAGACACATATTATGTTCTTTGATGTAAACTGCCGGAGCAATGCCGACATATCGATAAGTCGCTGTGCGGTGGCTGGTGATGGTACTGTCAAAATATTCGTCCTTGCCTTCCGGATAGCGCACAATAAAGCCGTATTCTGCGGAATGCTGGTCTAACCAGCTATAAATATCTTCCGGAACGTAAAAATTAGAACTGCCTGTTTCAGGATACGTCCCGAAAGAAAGCGTCCTGCCTGTGCGGAAATCCAAATCCCCTGCGCCGGCTTCATAGCCGTTAGTGATGCGCAAATCAGAATTTCCGGTTGCAGAATAGAACCCTTCAAACCATGCATCCATGCTGTAAGCGGTTGTTCTGTCGAGTCCGACTTCATAATCTGAGGCGGTATAATGTGTTTCGTCCTTGGTATCGAGGATATTTTTAATCGTGATAAACGTCATATCGGGGGAAGTGCCGTTCATGACGGCTTCTGCATCAAATTCACATGGATATTGTGCATTGACGAGAATCAAATCTCCCTTGTGGATGTCTTCGGAATTTTTAGAAATCGTTGCATAATTCATTTCGGGGGTGGAGATACCTTCGGGGGAACTGTCCGCCTCTCTGCCGTCCTCTAAGGAATTGACAGGGAAAGTGTCAGGGGCTTGGGGCTTTTCGCCCTTGACACAGCTACTGATGCAGGATGTCAGCATTAAAATCATCACTGCGAGAATAATTGCAGTGAAAGCGATTCTGTCATACCTGACATGATAGGATTTCTTTTTTTTCTTTTTTTCAGCCATTGTTGAAACTCCTCTCTTATTTCTGACATTTTTGTTGTTTATCCTTTAATTATAGCACAAAAAATTGGTGCTGTAAATATTTTTTTACAAAAATCACCTGACAAAAAAACGGCATTCCTGACAAATTTTTTGTCACTGTTGAATATGCATAAATTCAACAAGGAAACTTTGTG
>DGHF01000240.1 GCA_002392545.1 Ruminococcus sp. UBA3855 | reverse complement strand
AATTGTTTCATCATAATAATTACCTGTGGTGGTATTTTCAATGTATGCTTTCAGTTCATCTACAAAAGACTGTGGCATATCGGGGTATTTGACTTCCTCACTTCCACGGTAAACGGTGAAAGGAACATCAACAATTTCGCCGTTTTCGTCTTTGTAGGTCTGGGGCTTCATTTCCTCGGTGGCTTTCTTGTCGAATGCTTCACGGCTCAGAGGAAATGACCAGCTCAAAGATTCCTGATAATCTTCTGTGAGCATACTTTCAAAGAACTGCCAGCACTGGTCGGGATATGCTGTATTGGCGGAAATGGCAAGGGTACTATTGAAGGTCAATACACCGCCGTTTCCACCGTTTTCAGAAGTCGGGAAGCCGATGTATGTGACAGGTGCATCCCCGAAATACTGCATTCTTTCCTGATATGCATCACGCAGGTCGGAAATATACACTGAACGGAGAAGGGTTTTATTATTGATATACTGATAGGACTCTTCCGCCCAATATTTTTCCCATTCTTCTTCGCTTCTGTCGTCCATGTTCTGATTGTCCTCATCAGGGTAAGTATTGCAGAATTCCAGCAAGCGAACAAATTCAGGGGAATTGAATGTGCAGGTATGATTTGTCACATCCACAAAGGCATTCAAATTAGAGGCTGCCAACTGATTCAGTGCATACATTTTTGTCATATCACTGGTGAAAGCGTTCACACCCTCAGGGAGATTCTGAATCATGTCAAGATATTCTGAAACGGTCTTTCCCTGCTTATCGCCGACGAGTTCGGTTTTGCCTTCGACTGTCATCAGTTGGAAACTGAATCCCATCCGGTACAATTTATCTCCATATTTCAGGGTATTGATGGCATTGGTGAAATATTTGTTTGTATCCAGTGCATTCACACGGTCTGTCAAATCTGCAAAGATTCCCTTGCTGGCAAGCGATTCATAGGGAACGGAGTCTGTACAGATAATATCTGCCACGATTCCGGAGGTCATATCATCCTTGAATTTTTTCAAAATTTCCTCGTAATTTTCGCCTGTGTTGTCAAGCAGTTTGGAATAGTCATAAATTGCAATTCTGTATTCATCGTTACTGCGGTTGAAGACGTTGACAGCCTGCAAAACATTATCATCGGGGTAAAATGTCGAAAGACTAAGCAATTTCACATTTTCCAGTTCGGAGGGGTCACGGGGGGAAAGTTTCCACATGTCGCTGTGTGTATAATCGGCATTATTGCTGGAAATCATGAATTTTCCATCACTCAACTGACAAACATTACCGATATAGTTCCCGATAAAATCCGAGTTAATCCAGTTCACAACTTCTTCGACTTTTCCGTTTGCAAGGCTGACACCATAAATAGAAGTGGAATCACTGACATAAATATCATAGTTGCTGTCTGTTGATGCAAAACACTGATTGAACCATGCAGGCATACCCTCAATTTCAATAGGGGTGATTTCATTGGTGGCAGGGTCAATTTTTCCCATGACCATATTCCATGAATCGTCCTGATAACATGCACAGGCTGAACCATCTGCAAGGGTATAAATTCCCTGTAAATAGTTCATACTTCCGCCGAGTGTTCCCACCTGCTGGAAATCTTTGTCAAAAATGCCGACTGTCTGTGCACCAGTGTTATTGTCCCAGATTGTGACATAATAATTTCCATCAGGTGCAGGGTAGACATTGCCGAAATTCATATCATCAGAAATATCAAGTTCCTTTGTTTCAAGGAGATTCATTTCCATGTCGTAAGTTTCCATGACATAGCCGAGATTTTCATAAGTATAATCGCCGTTTTCGTCTTGTGAATTTCTGGAATGGCTGTAAATCACACAGAAATTGTTATCCGCTGTCGGAAATCCTGACATATTCCAAGCTTCTTCATTTTGGGGAATGGTTTGGGGGTAATTGAACTTGAATGGTTTTGATGTGCCGTCAGCCGGATAATATAAAAATAATTCCTCTTCATAAGTGGTGCTGTCATAGCTGGAAATCAGGAAATTGTCACCGATTTTGTAAAAATCGCCGGCTTCTCCGATTCCGTCAATGGTCACTTTTTCAGAAGAATAGGAATGGTCAAGCGATACTTGCAAAGTACTGCCTTTTCCGCCGGAACTGTTTTCGCTGTTGCTGGTGTTTCCGGAATTATTCGTGTCTCCGCCGTCCTGTGAACCTTTGGAACATCCGGTTAATACCGTCAAAACCATTGCTGCTGTGAGGACAGCTGTTATTTTTCTGAGATTTTTTTTCATCAAAAATTCCTCCTTCACTGTCTATATCATTGTATGATTCGCTGTAATACAGGTACAGTATAGCACAATTGCAATGATTCTGTCAAGCTTTATTACGAAATTTAAATAAATTTTAATTTTTTCGTGAAATTTAGTTCTCAAATGATAATCTTTTGTCAATATTGGAATAAAGAAAAATCCTGAATGCCATCTTCTGGCATTCAGGAACTTCAGTGACGCGTACGGGATTTGAACCCATGATGCCGCCGTGAAAGGGCGGAGTCTTAACCACTTGACCAACGCGCCATATATTTTATTTTGAAAGAAAATTTCCTGAACATCGTTTCCGATATTCAGGAAACTTTACAAGCAAGTGACGCGTACGGGATTTGAACCCATGATGCCGCCGTGAAAGGGCGGAGTCTTAACCACTTGACCAACGCGCCATTGATGGTAGCGGCAGGTGGACTTGAACCGCCGACCCCCTGGGTATGAACCAAGTGCTCTAGCCAGCTGAGCTATGCCGCCATCAATCTTTACTGCGGAAAACGTTTCCGTTTGTCCTACAGCTTTTATATTATACCACAACTTTTTTGTTTTGTCAAGTGTTTTTTTGAAAAAAAATAATTTTTTTGAGAAAAAATTTTCCCTTGACTTGATTCCCATTTTCTAGTATAATAATAGGTGTAGTATTCCCATAGAAAGGAGTTCAAAAAAATGGATAAATCAAGGAAACATAAAAGTTGGATGATTTTTCTGGCAATATTGTTTTTACTGGCTGGAATTGCTTGTTTTGTCGCATTGGTGATGGCACTGAAATTTACGCTTCCTGTCAAAAACGTTTCTGCTTCGGTGGCAAAAGTCAACCCCATGCTTGACAGAAGTAATTATGTATGGGTTGAACCGACTGAACCTCCGACTGAACCAACTACGGAGGAGACAACAGAATCTGTCATGGAAGCAGTCGAGGAAGAGAATGCAACTCCCTTACTGCCAACGTATACCATGACTATCAATATGGCAAATATACAGTCGAATTATAACAATAATCATGATGCCATTGGTTGGATTCGTGTGCCGGATACGGTCATCAGTTACCCCATCATGCAGACGACGGACAACTATTATTATGTGGAACATGCTTCTAATGGCGCAGCAAGTCACGCAGGGGCGATTTTTGCGGATTACCGCTGTAATCTGGACAGGACGGACAATGCAATTCTGTATGGTCACAATATGGGCAACGGTTCAATGTTCCATGCTATCAAAAATTATAAATCCTCCAGTTGGGGTGCAAGACATCCTTACATTGAAATGGCATCTGTAAACCATCGTTATTTATACAGGGTCATTTCCTGCAATGTGATTTATGGGGAAGCTGGTGCAAATTTCGAATACTGGAATTATATTAGTATGAACCGTCCGAATTTCCGTTATTATTACAATAGTATCCGGAATACTTCTACAGTCTGGTATGGGAATGATGTGGAAATTCCGAGAGATAATCAGGATAATTTCCTTGTATTGCAGACTTGTAATTCCGGTTCAAATGACGGTATTCGCTGTGTGGTGTTCGCTGTCAGAATCGGCGATTTCACCAATGAATCTGTTTACAATCCCAATGTTACCCCAAAATACAGTGTTTTCCCTTCCAACTATGTGAAATGAGGTGCATTCATGAAAATCATGTTCGTTTGTCACGGCAATATTTGCCGTTCTCCCATGGCAGAATTTATTCTGAAAGACTTGCTTGAAAAAAATGGTATTGCCCATTTGCATGAAGTCGCCTCCAGTGCGGTCAGCAGTGAAGAATTGGGGAATCCTGTTTACGCTTCAGCGAAACGGGAACTTGCCAAACATGGCATTTCCTGCGAGGGGAAACGTGCTGTTCAGCTCCAGAGAAGCGACTATGATAAATATGACCTTTTTCTTGCTATGGATAACAGCAATTTAATCCATATGTGCCGGATTTTTCCCATTGACCCCAAACACAAGGTTCACTTGCTTCTGGAATTCGCCGGAGAAAATGGCGGAGAAATTGCCGACCCTTGGTATAATGAAAATTTCGAAAAGGCATATGAAGAAATTGAAGCTGGTTGCAGGGGATTACTTGACACACTTTTGAACAAATAAACATACCATAAAAAAGCCTGCATTTT
>DGHF01000113.1 GCA_002392545.1 Ruminococcus sp. UBA3855 | reverse complement strand
CGGGCTTATCGTCAAGCATGATTTTTCCGTCATCAATCACAACCACCCTGTCCGCCTTGGTAGCTTCTTCCATATAATGGGTGATGAGTACAATTGTAATACCCTGTTCACGGTTCAGACGCTGAACGGTTTCGATAACTTCCTGTCGTCCTTGTGGGTCAAGCATTGCCGTGGGTTCGTCCAGAATAATGCAATCCGGTTGCATAGCAATCACTCCGGCAATGGCAACACGCTGTTTCTGACCGCCGGAAAGCTGTGAGGGGGCGTGTCTGCGGTATTCATACATTTTGACCGTTTTCAGGGCATCGTCCACACGCTGACGAATTTCCGCAGGCGGTACGCCCATATTTTCCGGCGCAAATGCAACATCCTCCTCGACAATTGTCGCTACAATCTGATTATCCGGATTCTGGAAGACCATTCCGGCTTTTTGGCGAATATCGAACAATAAATTTTCGTTGGTGGTATCCATGCCTTCCACAAACATTTTCCCACTTTCAGGAACTAAAATTGCATTGATATGCTTTGCAAAAGTGGACTTTCCCGAACCGTTATGACCCAAAATAGCAGTAAAGCTCCCTTTTTGAATGGTCAGGGAAATATCTTTCAGAATGGGTTCATTTGGCGGTGATGGTTTGCCCTCTTCGGTTTCCTCGGCAGGATAGCGAAAAATAATGTGCTGTGCCTCAATCATTTCCGCCATAAAAAAGCCCCTCCGCCTTTTGACTGCACCATACTGCTGTTGAACCGCACGGCAGATACATTCCATTTTCTTTGACTGGCAAGCCGATTTCATCAAAATAGACATACCCACCAAATTTTTTCACAAGCAAACTCCCCAGTATATAGCCCATGACAGACGGTGAAAGCCCTGTTGTGTAACTGTTAATCAGGAAAAATAACGGCTTTTCGCTCAGAACATCCACGCAGTTTTTCACAAGGTCGTAAATGCAGTTTTCCAGTTTCCAGACTTCTCCGTTAGGTCCTCTCCCATAGCTTGGGGGGTCCATGATAATCGCATCATAATGACGTTCACGGCGGATTTCACGGAGCGTAAATTTTTCGCAGTCGTCCACAATCCATCTGATTGGCTTATCTGAAAGCCCCGATAAAACGGCATTTTCTCTCGCCCATTGCACCATACCTTTGGAAGCATCCACATGACAAACCGTTGCACCAGCATTCGCACAAGCCAATGTTGCACCGCCTGTATACGCAAATAAATTTAATACACTGACAGGTTTTCCTGCTGATTGAATCAAATTCCCCATGAAATCCCAATTGACCGCCTGTTCAGGGAATAAACCTGTATGTTTGAATCCGGTCGGACGGATACGGAATTTCAAATCCTGATACGGCAATTCCCACGACTCCGGTAATTTTGCGTGAAATTCCCACTTTCCACCACCGGAACTGCTTCTATGGTAATGTGCATCCGCCTGACTCCAAAGGCGGTTACGTTTTGGAGTTTTCCACAAAACTTGAGGGTCTGGACGAATCAGGCTGACCCCATTCCAGATTTCAAGTTTTTCTCCGTCAGAAGTATCAATGACTTGATAAGCTTCCCAGTTATTTGATGCTCGCACAAAATCTCTCCTTATTATTTTAAATTAAATTTATCTTAAATGGGAGAAGCAATGCAATAAGGCTTGACACATGAAATCGAAAAATAAGATTTTTCTCATTCATTTGTGTCAAGTGCATTGCATTCCCCCATACCCCCTTATTACTCAAACAAATTCATCTGACCGCTGTCGGCTGGTGTATCGGGGACGGCATAGCCTAAATGTTCATATGCCAGTCTTGTGGCACAACGTCCCCTAGGGGTTCTTGCAATGAATCCCAACTGCATCAGATACGGCTCACATACATCTTCCAGAGTAACGGCTTCCTCTCCGATTGCAGACGCTAACGTTTCCAGTCCCACAGGTCCACCACCATAACCCTTGATAATCATATCTAACATTCGTCGGTCGTTGCTGTCAAGACCAAGGTCGTCAATTTCCAGACGGTCAAGGGATATTTTCGCAATTTCCTTTGTAATTTCTCCGTTCCCCAGCACGTCCGCAAAATCACGGACACGCTTCAAGAGACGGTTTGCAATTCGTGGTGTACCTCGTGAACGTTTCGCCAATTCCATAGCCCCATCTAATGTACATGGGATTCCCAAAATGTCACTGCTCCGGCGGATGATGTCAGAAAGCTGTTCTGGATTGTACAGCTCCAGTCTCTGGACGATTCCGAAACGGTCACGCAAAGGGGCTGAAAGCTGTCCGGCTCTTGTCGTTGCACCAACTAACGTAAATTCCGACAGCTCCACACGCAGAGACCTTGCGGAAGGTCCTTTTCCAATCACAATGTCAATCGCATGGTCTTCCAGTGCCGGATATAAAATTTCCTCCACTGCCCGATTCAGGCGGTGAATTTCGTCAATGAAAAGCACGTCCCCTTCTGACAAATTGGTCAAAATCGCTGCCAAGTCCCCTGCTCTTTCAATGGCTGGTCCTGTCGTGATACGCAGATTGACTCCCATTTCGTGGGCGATAATGGCGGAAAGTGTCGTTTTTCCCAACCCCGGAGGACCATATAGTAACACATGGTCAAGCGCACCGCCTCGCCTTTTAGCGGCTTCAATGTAGACAGCCATATTTTCCTTGACTTTATCCTGTCCGATGTATTCCGCCAACGTCAAGGGACGGAGACCATTTTCTGAAAGAGAATCCTCTTGTGATTGTTCAGCGGAAACAAGTCTGTTATCAATGGAAAAATCGCCTGTTTCAATCATGATATAGCTCCTTACTTTTCAAAGAATCGCTTTTTACGGACATAAAACGGTGTCACACCATAAACTGCCTTTTTCGCCGTGGTTGTCTCGTAACTCAGGAAACAGAGATGTTCTCCGCCCCTGAGAACTTTCGAAAGTGTCCTTGCAAGGGGGACGAATAATTTTCTTGTATTCCCAATCATGTCCACGATAATCAAAATCTGTGGTTTTTCGCTTCCACGCATCATTTCCAGAATGAAAGCACGGTCAACATTTGGCTGGTCTGCGAAAAATTTGGATGCTGCACGGGTGATATGGGTAACGTTTTTCAAAGGCAGGCGGTAGCTGATTGTCTCGGCTTCATTATAAGAAATCGCCTTGATATGTAAATTTTTTGCAATCATCAGAATACTTTTGATTTCCTGCGAGCTGAATTCTTTTCCGTAAGAATTAGGATTCAGGACAGCAGAAACATTCTGTATCAGGTCGAAAAGTCTCAGGCAGTTCAGTTTATAGCATTCCACATACCGCTTGGCAAACTGCTGTAACGCTCTGTGACTGGTAAAAAACGGAATAAACAAATCTCCTTCAGGGTTCTGAATAGTGATTAAATCCATCCGCACTCCCTCGCCGTCTTCTCCCGTGGTGACAGGATTCCGGCAGATGACATAAACATCACTCCGAATCAAAGTCTGTAAAAAAATGCTTCGTTTGGATGGGTCTTTAATTGCCGCTTTGAGTAATTCATCCAGATTCATAGTTTCCTCCTAATTATATTTTTATTTACCTATATCTCAATTTCAAATGTGGATTCTGTTGCAAGAGGCTTGACCAATTCTCTCAAAAAATGATTTTTTCTTACTCATTATGTCAAGAGCAACGTCATCCCCATACCCCCAATTTTTTGTTTAATGCTTTCCCATTTCCATGAGTGCCAATTTAATGAGTTCTTCGGGAGAAGTCGTTTCGGGCTGTTTGAGTAAAACAGGCATGACTTCTTCCTGTCGATACCCCAGAACCAGCAATGCCCCCAACGCTTCGGAAAGATTGTCTTTGCTGTGTGCCGGAAGAATGACAGCAGTCTGTAATACAGGGTTATTTTTAGCCAGCTTGTCTTTTAAGTCAACCACGATTCTTTCAGCGGATTTTTTACCGATTCCCTTGACTTTGGTCAATGCGGAACTATCCCCCGACGAAACCAGCAAAGCGAACTGATTCGGGGTCATTTCTGAAAGAATAGACAGCCCCGCCTTTGCACCGATTCCCGAAACAGTCAGCAACATTTTAAAGCAGTTCAATTCACTTTTTTCAGCAAATCCAAATAATTCCATTGCATCTTCACGCACGGAAAGAAATGTATATAACTTGACATCTTCCCCGATTTCGCCAATTTTGGAAAGAGTTGTCTGTGTCGTCCGGCAGGCATAACCCACACCGGCACATTCAATCACGGCTAAATTTTCTTCTTTTTCGGTCAGCTTTCCGGATACACTGTAAATCATTTCATTCTCCTTAATTCTAAATCTAATTTTTCAAATCTAAATTTTATTATCTATTATCTTAAATGGGGGATGCAATGCAATAAGGCTTGACACACGAAATCGAAAACAAGATTTTTTCACTCGTTTGTGTCAAGTGCATTGCATTCCCCCATACCCCCTTATATTCCTTTACAACAATGCCCATGACAAATGGCAATTGCAAGCGCATCCGCCGCATCATCCGGCTTGGGAATCTGTTTCAGGGCGAGAATCCGCCTTGTCATATCCATGACCTGACGTTTTTCGGCTTTTCCGTAACCCACAACGGCTTGTTTGACCTGCAAAGGGGTATACTCAAACACAGGAATTTTCTGCTTCGATGCTTCCAGAATCAAAATACCCCTAGCCTGAGCCACATCAATCGCCGTCTTCTGGTTATTCTGAAAATACAGCTTTTCGATTGCCACGCAGTCCGGCTGGTAACGTCTCAGGACTTCCAGCATATCATCATCAATATTGCACAGCCTTTCCGTGAATGAAGTATGTGCTTCTGTGATAAATGCGCCGTATTCAATCGGGACAAACTTCACGCCGGAATATTCAACTACTCCGAATCCTACAATTGCATAACCAGGGTCAATTCCTAAGATTCTCACTTTCTCCCCTCCGTGAATTTTCTCATACACTCTATTATAGCACAAAATTAAACGCTTTTCAATACCTATTTTTGCAACGGCTTACAATTTTTTCGATTTTTTTAGGAAATGTCACTTTTTAAGACCAATTGTAGTTTATGATGTAAAAAACTGTAAATTCCTATTGATTTTTTGTGGGAAATCGTGTATAATAGGGTAGTACACTAAACATTCAGGAGGTTTCACATGAACTTAGACGAACTCCGTTCGGGCATCAATGCCCTTGATAAAACCATTCAGGATGCTTTCACAGAGCGTATGGAACTCTGCAAACAGGTGGCACATTATAAAAATGAACATCATATGCAGGTTTTCCAAACTGACAGAGAAAAAGAAATTCTGAAACGTATCAGCTCCAATGCCCCTGAAGGGCTGGAAGGGGCATCGGCTTTGCTGTTTCAGACCATTATGGACATCAGCAAATATCTGCAATATCGGGAACTGCACAAGCACACAGAAAGATATGATTTCAAGCCGTTGCAACTTTCCCCCTCCTGCACCGTCGCTTGTCAGGGGACAGCCGGCGCAAATTCTGAAACTGCTGCAAAGCAAATTTTCGGGGAAGCTTGTCAGCCTGAATTTCTCCCGACATTTGCGGACGTGTTCGAGGCGGTGCAATGTGGTAAAGTACAATTTGGTATCATTCCGGTGCAGAATTCCACCGCCGGAAGTGTCGTGCAGGCTTATGACCTCATGAGCGAATACAATTTCTACATCTCCAGTTCTACAGTGGTGGAAATCACCAACTGTTTAGCCGTCCGCAAGGGCACAGAACTTTCACAGGTGAAAGACGTGTATTCCCATCCGCAGGCACTCTCTCAATGTTCGCATTTTATCGGAAATCACGGCATGACTGCTCATGAATACAGCAATACTGCCACTTCTGCCGAGCTGGTAGCAAATTCTGATGAGCCAATCGGTGCAATCTGTTCTGAAAGTTGCGCAGAATTGCACGGACTTGAAATCCTGCAAACACGTATTTCCGATTACGTTCCCAATTATACACAATTTTTCTGCATTACAAAAGAATTGTTATTGTCTGAAAACGCTGACAGAATTTCCGTCGTGCTGAAACTCCCTCACGAAGAGGGCTCATTGTACCGCCTGTTGAGTAAATTTGTAATCGGAAACATGAACCTCCTGAAACTCGAAAGCCGTCCTATCCGGAATGGAAGTTTTGAGGTTATGTTCTATTTGGATTTCAGCGGAAACATTCATGATGCTTCTGTGAGTGCGTTGCTTTCCGACTTGTCGGAAAATCTGGAATATTTCAAATTTTTAGGAAACTACGCTGTCATGTAACAAAGGAATCAACACCATTTCCGGAGGAATTAAAAAATGTATTATTGCTGTGCAATTACTGACAAAGGTATCCGCCCCCATAATGAAGATGCTCTTCTCGTTCACAAAACCGTCCTGACAGACGGCGTGACCGAACGCAAACTGAAACCGCCTTTCCTGATTGCAGTGGCGGACGGTGTATCCGGTGAATGTTCCGGAGAGTTAGCTTCTGAAACCTGCGTGAAAATGCTGAAAGATGTTTCTTTTTCCAGCAAAACAGATATGCTTGCAGTCCTGATGCAGATTCATACAAATTTAGCGCAGATTGGCGCAAAACACAAGGAAACCACTAATATGCAGACAACTCTTTGTGCGGTCGGCATTGATGAACGTGGAAATATGCACACGGTCAATGTCGGTGATTCTCGTCTGTATCGCTTCCGTGACAATACCCTGACACAGCTTTCCAAAGACCAGACTCTTGTACAGATGCTTTTCGAAAACGGCACTATCACCCATGAAGAAAAACGCACCCACAAACACCGGAATATTATTTTCCCAGTCCTTGGAAACGTGTCCAATGTGCCACAGTTCGACATCCGCTCTGATTATGAGAAAATTCAATCAAAGGATATTTTATTATTATGTTCGGATGGTCTTTCCGATTACGTCACAGATGAGGAAATCAGCATGATTCTGCAAATTTCTGCGCCGTTGGTGCGCCGTCTGCAATTGCTTCTGGAATTGGCGGATGGTAACGGCAGTCGGGATAATATCACACTGGCAGCATTGACTTCCGATTTGAACCAATAACAAAGCCCCCTCTCAGTTGAGAGGGGATTTTTCGTCAATTATTCGTCATCATGCTTTATCATTGTATTTTAACAAGTGTGTCCTCGCTTCCGTCCTCTGTTATCATGGTAAGGGTTGCGCCGTCTGATTCGATGGTATTATTATAAGCCTGTGCACCTGTCCCGATGGTGAGTGTATTCCCATTCACGGAGTAACTCGAATACACCCCGAAATAAACGCTGTCGCCGTCAATCCATATCATTTTTCCAGCCCCGCCCAAAGTATCCGCTACCATGCAGTCATTGAGAGAATATTTCCCCTGTAAGGTGCTCATATTCGAACCGGCTTCGGCGGTCATGGAAAGTACTAAATTATCCCCTTCCATAGCGGTGGCAATCGTTCCATTGGTTTCAATGGGGGTCGTGCTTCCGGACATTATCAGATTACCGTCTGTAATCTGGATAACGCTGGAATAATCCTGCCAAAATACCATTGAGCCATCTTTCCGGAATTCAAGGCGGTTTCCGGCATAGTCGTTATATTCCCAGATACCAGAAAGCGAAATGGACGGAGATTCTGTCTGTGGTTCAGTTTCAGGGATGGCGGTTGTGGTTTTCGGAACAGCGGTTGTTGTCTTGGTTGTAACAGGAGTTGTTTTCCGGAAAGGGAATGTGGTTTCTGTAGCAGTTGTTTCAGTTATGGCGGTTGTGACGGTCACGGCGGTGGTTGTTACCGCTGTTGTGGTTGTCATGGTTGTAGTTGTTTCCTCTGGTTCGATAGTCATTTCTTCGGGAATGATAGAGGAGTCGGGCAAAGAATCCGTCTGGATGTTGGAAGAATCCTCTGTCTTTTTTGCGCATGACACGCTTAACAGAAGCAGGGCGGACAGCATACAAAGGAATTTTATTTTCATGTTCATCTCTCCCGAAAACAGGCGGGGTCACAGGTTTCCGGCACAAGCAGGGAAACAGCCTGTTTATGATTGACAATGTGGAAGTGTGATTCATTCTGCATGTATTCGCCGTCAACCGTCCACGGAACATCTGTTTTCTCCAGCAGTTCCACAGTAATATCAGATGCTCTTAAACAAATGACATTATCATTTTCGCCGATTTCGTGAATATCACGCAGAAAGCGCAGTGTTTCGCCCAATTCCAATGCAGAATCAGGCTGTTTGAGAAGGGTGATTTCAAATTCGCCGTCGTCAAACATAAAATCTGAAATGCTCAACACTCCCCCGACAGAAGCGGAATTCGTAATCATTCCGAATATGAACGCATTTTCAAACACCTGACCGTCACATGTGATTCTCATGGGAAATGGTCTGATACTGGTAATGGTTCGGGCGGCGTTGAGGATATAGGCGACAGGTCCTATCATGTTCTTGACATTCTGTGGTGTTTCATAGGTCACATCTGTGAACGCTCCAAAAGCAGCAATATAATTGAATGTCCGGTCGTTGATAGTCCCCAAATCAAACATTTTCGGTTTTCCTTTGAGCACTTCCTCCACGGCTCTGGGAATTTCCCTAGGAATTCCGATGCTCCTTGCAAAATCATTGACTGAACCGCACGGAATGTACCCAAGAGGTACTTTTTTCTTTGCCGTCATGAGTCCGCTCATGGTTTCATTCAAAGTTCCGTCACCGCCCGAACACCAGATATAGTCATACATTCCCGATTCAGCGGCATAAATAGCGGCTTTTGTCGCATCAAGAGGGGCTTGTGTGGGATGTACAGTCACTTCATAGCCTGCTTTTGTCATTTCATCAATCACATAGCCGAGATGTGCAGAAAGTTCTGCTTTTCCTGCTTGCAGATTACAGATGTAGTAAATTCGTTTCATCATGCTTCTTTTTTCTCCTTTGTCAAGTGATTTTTAGTAATATGATTTCTGACCCGAAATCCAATAAATATGGCAATCGCTGATACAATGCAGATGGCAACACAAATATGATACCTTCCGTCTGAAAGGCTGTCACCTACCAAAACAGATGCTGCCAATGAGGGAAATCTTGCCAGAAGAGAAATCAATAAAAATTTCTTGCCTTCCAATGCTGTCAATGGTACAACATATGTCAGTAAATCTTTCGGAATTCCGGGGATAAGAAATAACAGAAATACCCAGAATTCGAGCTTGTCTTCGTCTTCTAAGAGCCGGAAATGTTTCATATTCTTTTCCGACACGAAAAAATCAACAATGGGTCTGCCGAATTTCCGAACCAACGTATAAACCAGCAGTGTCCCCAATAACACCCCTGCCGACGTGTACAGCAAGCCCTCCACCCCTCCGAACAGCATCCCTGCAATGACCTCCAAAGGGCCACCCGGAATAAATGCTACGACAATTTGCAACATTATCAGCAGGATGAACACCAACGGCGCAAAGATTCCATATTCTTCCACACGATGACAAATCAGCTCCCTGCCGTTTTCTGTCGCAAGCAGCTGACAAAACGGCACTGCATAACGCACACAAAGAAAGACGGCAATTCCTGCCAATAATACAATCATCCCGATTTTAAGATATTTCTTTTTCTTTTCCGTCACGAAAAATCCCCCCTTTTCCGTTATCACGTTATATTATACCACAAACACACCAAAAAATCAATCATTCTTGTACGTCAGAATGGTGAAAATTATGTGAAAAAGCACCTGCTTTTCAGCAGATGCTTTTTGATGGTAATTATTCCCAGAAAATAAATACATTTTCCAAAATTTCCTGCCATGTCGGGTGAATGGTTATCAATGTTGTGACAACACGCCCCTCCAAGGAAATATGAAGCTGTAACAGCCATATCATGACGAATGTCACCATTGCACAGAAGAATGTCCCTTTATAAATATACTTTCTTTCAGGGGTCACAACGTTCATGATAACAATGATACTCGCCACGGTCAGCATCCCCATGAAATCTTGTGCATATCTCACGGATACACCGCCAAGACAGAAATCAGCCCAGAGTATCAGCACAGAAAATGCATATCCGCAAATCACAAATGCACTGGTTTCAATTTTTCCAGCATTTTGTCCCTCCAATACATGACTTTTGAATGCTTTCGGGAGCAGAAGAACCGCCAGCAGTAAAAACGGATACACCAGAGCACCAATATTTTTCTCGATATAACTGTACATCTGGTAATTATCCAGTGCTGAAAATCCGTAGGTATAGAATGGGAATACATTCTTTGAAACAGGAAGCTGTAACAAATAATGGAAAATCGCAGTCGGAATTACACCCAGTCTCACTCTATTGGCATTGATATTGCTGACTGTCAGCTGATAATTCGCACCAAAATTGAAAGGCGAATCAAAGCGGATGTAATTATAATACATCAGCCCTACTGCCCCAATCATCACCGGAACAAGAAAACCAATCGCCTGAGAAATTTTATAATTGAGCTTGTATTCCTTGTTTAAGAGTATCTGAACAAATGCCGGCGCAAGCATCAGCGCACACGGAATCACTGTCGGTCTTGAACCGACACAGCCTACACACGCCACACCTGCCAGAAACAAGAAAATAAATTTCGGTGTCGGCTTCTTCATGAGACATCCCCAGAAACCAAAACACCACGCCATGAACAGGAAACACAAACTTGCTATTACAGGCGCATTGTACATACTCGGATAATTCAGACAGTAGTAAACCCCACATAATGCCGTTGCTGTCGGAAGGCTCGCCAATAAAATCAGGAAATTCGGCTTTTTGACATACAGCCGTACCATTGCCACAATCGCCAGACATAAGAACAATACCGCCGGTGCTCCGAACGTCAGGCACACTGTCGGGAGACTTGGTAATTCCTGATGAATCCAGTAAAACGGATAATACATCACCAATACCGGAACAACACCGAAATAAGAATAATATTTGCCGTTATAATAGGCTCTGTCCCATGCATAATCAATTGTGACAGCATCTCTGGAAAGCCGGTCATAAACAGCATCATCCATTGTTTCTAATTTTTCATCAACCCAGATGTCAAGCCATACCTGTCCTTTCTGGAATGCATCAAAAGTCTGTTCGTAGGGGTTCGCCTCTTCTACATCAAAATCAACCGGATAACTGATATTTTCTTCGTTCGGGTTGCGGAATGCAAATACAGACCCCACACAAGCAATTGTCACCAGACCAATGCAAATATTCTGACAGATGCTCCGGCTGTTGTATTCCATATACTGCACACCAAATTCCTTGATAATCAGAATCAAGCCACATATCACCAGCAATACCAGATAACGCAATACTGAAAATGCATATGGTACACTGCTCATTGCTGTCAAATAAAATACTCTGACTGGAGATGTCAACATTCCAAATTCTGCCACTACATAATTCAATGTTCCGTAGGGTGCAATCGAAAAAGCAACATCGCCCTCATAAGTGCTGATGAGCTTTGTTCCGGAAATCTGAGGCGCATCAATGAAATTATCGTCTGCAATGGAAACTCTGACCTGAAAAGGTCTCTGGTCGGCATCCTGTTCCATATGAAAAGAAATTGCCCTTGTCCATGGCGGAACGTCATCAATGCGGACTTTTGTTTCATTCGCTTCCACTCTCACATGGTCATCTTCCGGAAACATGTGATGTTCCGGCTCAATTACTTCTTCCACCTCGGTGGCGGTTTTGGAAAAATACTCGCTCATGCTCTGAACGGGAACTTGCATTTCCTGATAATGGAAATCAATACTCTTTGCATTGAATACAGCAAACTCCACAAAAAACAGCCCCACGCACAATATTGCCAGCTGTTTTGTCATTCGCCTTGACCTGTCATTTGTCTTCCAATACTCGCAAAATACTGCTGCATCTGTCAAAATACAGATAGCCGTAATGGCGGAACGTGGCAACAACTCCCCTGAACCAGCCATGATAAATTTTTGTACCAATGTCATCAGAAGGAAAAATGCAATCTGTACACCTGCCGGAATCAGCGGAAACATAATCGGCGGTTGTTTTTTTTGAGCTTCCGCCGTAATTTCTCCTTTTTTGATGGGTTTCCATAGAAAGCAATTGACTGCAACGAAAATTTCAGCAATAAAAAACGGAATCAAAAACACCCAGAGCATATTTTATTTTATTCCTCCCTAATCGAATATTTCTCTTTTTCTTCAGGTGCTGTCACCTGATAAAAAACAGAGCGAAATATTCCCGCTCTGCTTTTGATTGACTTTTGTCAGTTGACTGCCGTAAATGCTGCAACGCCTAACAAGCTCAAAATTGTCATGATTGCCGCCGCCAATACAACACCGCACATCACTGCAACAATGCTCTTTTTGAAATCGAGGTCAAGCAAACTTGCAGCCAGCGTGCCTGTCCATGCACCTGTACCAGGTAACGGAATTCCCACAAACAGAAACAATGCCCAGAACATACCCTTCCCAGCTGCCTTCTTGAGCTTTTCACCGCCGTGATGTCCCTTTTCCAGACACCATGTAAAAAATTTCCCGATAACCGGCTTGTCCGCTCCCCATTCCAGTACTTTTCTCGCAAAAAAGAAAATAATTGGTACAGGCAACATATTTCCAATCATGCAAATAATGACAGCGTGCCACCACTCTAATCCCATTCCAATACCGAACGGGATACCGCCTCTCAGCTCCACAATGGGAACCATGGAAATCAAAAACGTCAGAATGTAGTTCATAAACAAGCTCCTACTTTCATGTATAATATATACCTATTATGACACGTTTTTTTGATTTCGTCAAGGCTTTTTTGAAAATATGTCAAATTTCCCTGAATTCCGGATTTTTCAACCGATTTTTTAGGGAAATACAACAGTCATCGTATGAATCCAATCAATGAGAAGATGAACCACCCCAGCCCTCCAGCCAGTGCCAAGGACAAGGGCAACCCTACCCCAATGACAATATAACTGTACCAGTCATACAGCATATAGCCCTTTTTCCCCTGACGGAATCGGGCAGGATAAATTTTATCTTTCTTGTAGATTTTGTCCACAAACATGATTTCCGCCGGAAATGTGTTCTTGTATTCTTTGCCATTCATCTCGTAAATGGCATACGTCCCGACTACCTCATGAATGTAAATCCGGAGGAATTTCACCTTGACAGGCTTTGAAATCAACAGCAGTATCAGCATCACAACGAAAAACAATGCCATCAATACAGTCAGAAATTCCAGCAAAATGACAATTCCTGCACCAATCATAACCGGAGGTACTCCCAGAATCAACAGCAATACAATAATGATTACCGCCCCTATGATAAATTCCATTTCATCCCTCCTGATTCAAATACCAGCTTGCAAGATACAACGACCCAAAAATAATAATTGCCTTTCCTTGCCTTTTCGCCTGCAAAAGTGCATTCTCAATTGCAATAATTTCTGCACTCACATGATATTGCAAAAATGCATTACAAAGTATTTCAGATTTGACCGCATTTCCTGTGAACCCATCCACACAATAGACTTTATCAAGATATTTCGCCATCGTCTGGACTGCATACGGCACAGCATCTGCATGAGTCATTCCACAAATGCCGACCCATTCCGAAATACCGCTTTCCTCTAAGACATACGAAAGAGCAGATATTCCGTCACGATTATGACCGCCATCTAATACAACCAGCGGATTTTCTGACAAGATTTGGATTCTTCCGGCAACTGCCGTCTTGGCAAGCCCTCTCTGTACAGGTAATGCCGAAATCAAAATTTCATACCGTCTTAGCACACTGACCACTTCCAAAGCCGTGACAGCGTTTTCAATCTGATGCATTCCGCACATTTTGATTTCATAATCAATTCCGTCATAGGTGAAACGGCTTTTCTCTAAACCATGCACATTCTGAATGTGACAGAAATTTCCTGACAAATCGGGAATAATGACTTCACAGCCTTTTTGAGTAGCATTTTCGACAAGAATATTTTCTGCCTGATTATTGGGCGAAATCACCACCGGAGAACTTGTTTTGATAATTCCGGCTTTTTGCGTGGCGATTTCTTCGAGGGTATTGCCTAAAATTGCCATATGGTCGAATGAAATCGACGTTATCACACTGCATAACGGGGGTGGTATGATATTCGTACAGTCCAATAAACCGCCCATGCCTGTCTCAAGAATCACAATTTCTGCCTTTTGTTCAATGTACCACAAAAAAGCAATTGCCATGGTAATTTCAAATTGAGAATATCCCTCATCGCCTTTGATATGCTGTGAAACTTTCTCACAGATACGGCATAAGTCATTTTGTGGGATGTCGTGACCGTTCAGGCGGATTCTGTCTGTATAATGCCGGATATAGGGGGAAGTAAATGTTCCGGTACGATAGCCGGATTCAATCATGATATTTGTCAGATATTCCGCCACTGAACCTTTCCCATTTGTTCCGGCAATATGAACAAACCGCAGTTTTTCCTGCGGTTTGTCCAGTTGTTCCATTAAATAGGCAATCCGGCTTAAATCCCTGACGGGTTTTCCGCTCCGGCTGAACCCCTCAACAAATTGCATTGCCTGTTCATAATTCATCATGCGGAATATGCCTGAATGGACTGCATGATTTTGTCCATTTTCTCCTGAGCCTTGGCAAGTTTTGCCTTTTCAGCTTCAATGAGCTTTTCGGGAGCTTTCGCAAGGAATCCCTGATTATTGAGCTTGTTCGACAGGAAATCAATATCTTTCTGAACCTTTTCTTTTTCCTTATTAAGACGAGCCAACTCTTTTTCCTTGTCAACAAGTTCGTCCATGGGGATGAAAATTCTAGCAGAATGCGTTACTGCACTCGCAGTATTGGCAATATCGAACTTCGCCCCGACTTCCATTTCACTCGCAGAAGCCAGCTTCTCAAAGAATAACCATGCGCCCTTGAACAATTCAACGTCTTCTGTTTCAATGTAAAGTTTCGCCTTGACAGAGGGCGGAACATTGAGTTCGGTTCTGGTATTACGAATAGCCTTAATCGCCAAAACAATTTTTTCGAAGGCGTTTTCCTCTTCGGTGTAGTTCAGTTTTTCATCATAAACCGGATAATCCTGCAACATAATCATGCTTCCATCATTAACGAGGGTTTGCCAGATTTCCTCTGTGATGAACGGCATGAACGGATGCAATAATTTCAACATTCCCTGCATAGCCCATACCAACACAGCCTGAGCATTTGCCTTGGTTTCGCCACCAGCCTGAATTCTCGGCTTTGTCAGTTCAATGTACCAGTCGCAGAATACATCCCAGATAAAATCATACAATTTGGAACAAGCAACACCCAATTCGAATGCTTCCAGATTCTGGTTGACTTCCTTTGCAAGCTGGTTAAATTTAGAAACTAACCATTTGTCTTCCATAGTGAGATTTTCAGGCAGTCCCTTGAATTCGAAATCATCAGGGAGGTTCATCATAATAAATCTTGATGCATTCCAGAGCTTATTTGCAAAATTACGAGCCGCCTTGACTTTATCATCAATGTAACGCATATCATTTCCGGGGGCGTTTCCGGTTGCCAGCATGAAACGGAGTGCATCTGCACCGTATTCCTTGATAACTTCGAGGGGGTCAATGCCGTTGCCTAAAGATTTGGACATTTTGCGCCCCTGTGCATCTCTGACAAGTCCGTGAATCAGAACCGTGTCAAATGGTACTTTTCCAGTATTTTCCAATGCGGAGAACATCATTCTGATAACCCAGAAGAAAATAATATCATATCCGGTTACAAGGGTATTTGTCGGATAGAAATAATCAAAATCTTCCGTTTTTTCAGGGAATCCCAATGTTGAGAAAGGCCACAATGCAGAACTAAACCATGTATCAAGGGTATCAGGGTCTTGTCTCATAGGCTTTCCACACTTCGGACAGTTGCAGGAATTTTCCTTTGTAACGGTCATTTCTCCGCAGTCGTCGCAGTAGAAAGCCGGAATCTGATGACCCCACCAAATTTGACGGGAAATGCACCAGTCACGGATATTTTCGAGCCAATGATAATAAATCTTGTCGAAACGTTCAGGAACAAATTTAGTTTGTCCTTTCTGAACTGCTTCAATCGCAGGCTGTGCGAGAGGTTGCATCTTGACAAACCACTGTGTAGATACTTTCGGTTCAACAGTTGTTCCGCAACGGTAGCAAGTACCAACATTATGGCTATAATCCTCAATGCGAACCAATGCGCCCTCTGCTTCCAAATCCTCAACGATAGCCTTTCTGGCTTCGTATCTGTCCATTCCGGCATATTTCGGGTAATCGTCAACGATTTTGGCATCATCTGTCATGACATTGATAACTTCCAGATTGTGACGTTTACCGACTTCAAAGTCGTTCGGGTCGTGTGCAGGGGTGATTTTTACAACACCTGTTCCGAAATCCATTTCTACATAATCATCCGCAACAACCGGAATTTCTCTGTGAACAATCGGCAGGATAAGCATTTTCCCGACAAGGTGCTTGTATCTTTCATCATTGGGGTTGACAGCTACGGCAGTATCGCCGAGGAGGGTTTCCGGTCTTGTGGTTGCCAATTCAAGATATTCGTCAGAGTCCTTGAATTGATAGCGCAAATGCCAGAAATGTCCAGCCTGTTCCTCATAATTGACTTCTGCATCAGAGAGGGAGGTTCTGCATTTCGGACACCAGTTAATGATACGTTCGCCACGGTAAATCAAGCCTTTTTTATAGTACTTGACGAATACTTCCTTGACAGCCTTTGAACAGCCCTCATCCATGGTGAAACGTTCACGCTCCCAGTCACAGGATGAACCCAACTTTTTCAACTGTTCCACGATACGACCGCCGAATTTGGCTTTCCAAGCCCATGCACGTTCCATGAAAGCTTCACGCCCAATGCCTTCTTTTGTCAAGCCCTCTTCACGCATCGCAGCAACAATTTTCGCCTCTGTTGCAATGGCTGCATGGTCAGTTCCGGGCAACCAGAGCGCAGAATAACCGCTCATTCTCTTCCAGCGAATCAAAATATCCTGTAAAGTTTCATCCAGAGCGTGACCCATGTGGAGCTGTCCGGTGATGTTTGGGGGCGGAATCACAATAGTATAGGGCTTTTTCTGTTTGTCAATTGTCGCATGGAAACAGCCTCTCTCCATCCATGCGGAATAAATTCTGTCCTCGAACTGTTCGGGGGCGTACGTTTTTGCAAGTTCCTTTGCCATTGGTAAAAACTCCTTTTCTTGAATCGGGGCATACAAAAAAGCCCCAAAGTAATATTACTTCAGGGCGAACAAATTTGTCCGTGTTACCACCTGAATTCGGAAAAAATTTCCGCACTCATTCGCCCGATAACGGGGGCAGTCCGTCAGCGGTTACTGTGAGTTCACCGCCAAAGCTCAGGGGCTACCTTCTCCGCCGTCCGCATACATCCTCACACCGTCCGGATGCTCTCTGAAATGCAGGTTCGGGGGTACTCCTCCCCATCATCGCCGTTTGATATGTTACTATCATAGCACATTGAACGGATTTTGTCAAGAGGGTAATTCTGAAAAATTTGCAAATCAAAAAACGTGTACTTGTTCTATCGTGATTTTCCTGATTTCTCTGCCGTTGAATTCAGCAGTACATTCCATTGACAAATCGCTTTCTTCCCCGTCAAACCAAAATTGAGCCATACAGCCAATTTCAAAGCCGTTCCAATCGCCAAGTATGACAGCATCCGTGAACTCCTCAAACGGACATTCCGTGATTTTTCCGGAATATTCGCCAATTTCAAATTTTGCCTCTTCGATTGTTTCGTCTGTGATGCTTGCGATTCGTTTCAATTGAACCCAATTTTCAGCCCTGATAAGCTCGTGAATTTCGAAAAGCTTCGCCCATAATGCTTTTATCTGATAGCCGTGCATAGGATTTATTCCCCCAGTTCATACACTTTTATTGAATTTAATCCGGTAAGATGATTTTCTTCTATGACACGCTTAAATTTATCAGTTACAAACAAATGATTTGTTCTTTTCTGTCCATTGACAATGATTTTAAAAATATCAAACTCAAAGGCTTTTTCTTGAAAAACATATGATGTAATATAACCAACAGCAAATTTTCCATACCGATTTTTTCCGGACTTGTATTCACTTCTGCTCATATCCAATACATCTTGATAATTGAAAACATTCAGCAGAAAAAATTTTTCTTCCAGATATTCCGCACATATCGTATCAAAAAACTGTATTCCCTCAAAATTTTCCTGAAAAACTTTCTTTGCCTTCTGATTGACTAAAAAAGTACCGCTTATACTGCAATAATTCATAATATCGGCTAAAGGGTTGTTATTCAAAGTGCGTATCGTTCTGACAAAAGAGGTATCTTCCTGTTTTTCCTTAAAATATGCTGAACTGTCAGTAATATACGGATGATTAGAATTCATTAAACAGAAGTCTCTGTAATCATCATTATCAATTACTTCGTATATTGTCATTTTTTCCTCCTTACCTGCTCAATCAAAAATTGAGTGAAATCACAATTTCGAAATCTTTCGGACATTTCACATTTTTTCCGAGCTGTTTCACCAAATAATCCTCATCTTCGGGGAAAACAAATGCAGTGATATATCTCAGCAAATTCAATTTTTCGTCGGGTTCGTCCAGCAGAGTTTGAAGGGTACACCATCCATCTTCAACAGGGCTGTAAATTTCGTCAAGCATATCGCTGAAAAATTCATAACCATTGATTGACTGATTCATTGCCAATCTTTGCGCATTATCATAAGACAGCATTTTTTCAAGCACTGCATACTGTTTTCCGTTCAATTCAATTTCATACTGTTTCATGTCAATCTTTCTTACATCTCAGCCAGAAATCACTGGAAAAATCGGCAATTTTTTCAGGTCTGGAATAGCCGTCCGCAATGGCTTTCCCCTCCATTCTGATATGAACCATTTCGCCCTCTTTTTCAACAACTGACAGAGTATAATTGATAAACGGCTCATGCTCATACACATAGAACATATCTTCTCTTTCTTCCGCTTCCTCGACGGATTCAACCTCGTAATCATCCCCGATAATTTCATCAATGCTTGACTTGCCTGTCTCGTGTTCGTTGATGATAATTTGTGGAGAGACTTCTTCCGGCTCTGATTCGCCTTCGTCCTCTTTCAACTGGAATAATTTTCTCTCAAAGTCCAAATCAAGGGAAATTGTGAGCGTTCCCTCTTCCTCGTCACTCTCGAAAAAGTTGAGTCTGGTGTTCTCGGAATCCAACAAATTGAATTCCTGTCCGTCAAGAATCAAAGTTCCTGTTTGTTTTGTTTTCAGCATATGAATATATTCACTTTCCTTTCCATTCCAATAGCATTTGACACATCTCCCATTCTGAAAAACGTGTTCACAATTCGGATAACCATATAAAATATGAGCGCATTCGGGACAAAGCCCCATCATATCAGAAGTTTCCTTATAAAATTCACTTCCGCACTCGTCACAAATGGAAATTTCTTTTTCGCCAGACATGATATTCCTCCCTTCATGCTGTCAACATTTGCCCCAACAGATAAAGCACTGCAATGTGTACCGGATAATACACATAAAACAGCCATTTCAAGCCTCTTCCACGTTTGCCGTTATACATCAGCAACAAAGGCAGGCTGAAAATCATCATCCATTGAAAATCCGACTGAAAAGCCCTTTCCCATATCGTTCCACGCTTAAAAAATTCAATTCCTATTGGTTGTATCAAGGGATTCAGCAAAGCAGGAACACATAACACATTATCGAAAATATACAATCCAATCCAGCAAGTATAGGCAATTGCCATTTTCTTTTTATTGTTTCGTGTGAGATAAAATAATATTATCGTACAATCAACAAAATAACCACGTTCAAAGAATAAGCCTACCAAAGATTTGGCGAGTATCAATTTATCACTCTGTTCAAATCTCAAAATCGAACTCAATACTTCCGGCATTATTATTTGATACAGCCAAAATACAATTGTCCCGATAATTCGCTTTTTTCCTTTGGAATGTTCCCAGAAGTACAATAAAGCCGTCATGCCGAAAATTTCCAGAAATACATTATTCTCGATGTATTCCCACCATCTTAAATTTGTGGAATGATGCACCGCCATAGGTAACAGCAAGTCAAGGGCTGTCATGATTTGACCGCATACATATAACCGCAAAACATAGCGTTTTTTGTTGCTGGTATAGGTGTAGCCTTCCACACAGCAAAAGAAAAATATTACGGCTGACAATCTCCCGATATACCGCAGAAATAACGGCATTTCCGGAATAAATTCCCCCACATGGTCAATTGTCATCAAGACCAAGGCAATCAATTTCAACGTGGTTGTTGTCATGATAACAAATCCCTCAATTCGTCCATATCCTCTGCAATGAAATCAGCTCCGGCATTTTCCAGCTCCTCACGAGAACCAAACCCGAACAAAACCCCGATACATGGGATATTGTTCGCCTTTGCGCCGTTCACGTCGTGGAATCTGTCGCCAATCATGACGGAATTCCCCTCACAATGTTTGAGCGCATCCGCCACGATTTCGGGCTTTTCGACGTGGGAACTGTCCATACTTGCACAGGCGCAGAATGAAAAATACTGCATCAAATCAAAATGCTCCAGAATCATTCTGGTAAATTTTTCCGGTTTGGACGTTGCCACGATACAGCGGACATTTTGAGCATTGAGAAATTGCAATAATTCCGGAATTCCTGCAATGACTTCATTTTCAAAAATGCCTGTCTTGCTGTAATATTCTCTGTAACAAGAAACAGCTTTTTCAGCATCCATCTGAGACAATCCGCAGAACTTCTCAAAACTTTCCCTCAACGGAGGGCCTATAAAAGGATATAATTTTTCACGCTCGGGAACGGACAAGCCCATTTTTTCCAGTGCGTACATGACGGAATTCGTAATTCCAAGGCTGGAATCTGTCAGAGTTCCATCAAGGTCAAATAATACATTTTGATATTTCATAAATTTACTCCTGATATTCCAATAGATAACGCTCATAAGCGTTGATAATGGTCGTATTTCCATAAGTGTCAAGCCGTGGGATGTTTCCATATGTCAAGTGTACGTGTCCATGACAAAATATTTTCGGCTGGTAGGTGTCAAGTAATCGCCGGAAACATACAAAACCCTGATGTGGCAAGTCTGACAAATCATTCAGCCCTTTTGCAGGAGCATGAGTAACAAGAATATCAATGCCTCTGTAGCGTTTCAAGTCGAACCATCTCCGGCGAATACGTTTTTTCATTTCCTGTTCGGTGTACTGAAACGGCGCAGTCGGATTGTAGCGCATTGAACCGCCAAGACCTAGAATCCGCACGCCCTGAAAATTGAACATTGCATCATCAATGCAAATACAGCCCTCCGGCGGTGAAGTTTTGTATTTGGTGTCGTGATTGCCGTGTACATAGAGTACCGGACAATGTGCGAATGTTGCCAGAAATTCCAGATACTCCGGCTTTAAGTCGCCACAGGAGATAATCAAATCCAGTCCGTCAAGCTTGCCCTTTTCGTAAAAATCCCATAAATAACGACTTTCTTCATCCGCTAGCAATAATATTTTCATATCTCACCCAAATATAAATTGATAGCACACTCCAAGCCATTCCCGAACCCAATAACATGGCACTAAATACCATGATGTCTTTGCAGAAACGGCATCTGCTTTCAGATTCAAGCTGGAAGCCATCAGGGAAGCCCTCAACTGATGATAACCGTCTGTCACAATGGTAATATCATAACCAAGGTCATTTTCATCAAGAATATCTTTTGCATTCTGCAAATTTTCGAAAGTACTGGTGGATTTGTCTTCCAAATAAATTCTTTCCTTGTCAATGCCGTTTGCAATGAGATAATTATTCATTGCCTGAGCTTCTGACACAGGCTCATCATGTCCCTGACCTCCGCAGAGAATGACAGGAATATCAGGGTGTGCTTTGAGGTAAGTTTCAGCGGCTTGCATCCGGTGCAGTAACATCAGGCTCAGACCATCATTCCGGACTTTACAGCCCAATACAATCACAGTATGTTCTTCTTTGGGTTTGGTGGCGATTGCCTTGCACATTCCCACACTGATGGCGACCGCCAGTATCACACTCACCGCCAGAAATCCTATCAGCACACACAGCACAATCCGCCCTGTGCCGTTTTCCCATATCTGTTGTAATTTTTCGGCAATGATGGGATTGCAGATAAAAAAGACAGCTCCTAAAATGCTCAAGATTGAGCCCAAAATACAGCCTGCATGATGAATCCCTGCAAACATTGGCAATATAAAAAATATCAGTGCAATAAAGCACACTCCAGCCCCGAAAATCCGAAGCCAGAGCTGTGTAATCATAAACATGAAATTTTCCTTTCTTGTTACAGCGGATTGACAGTTAATCCAGCAACTCCGGAGTCAATTGCTGCCTGTGCGACTGCCTTTGCAACGGCATAGGCAACACTTCTGTCAAATGCATCAGGAAGAATAAAATCTGCTGTCAGTTTTTCATCAGGGACACAGCCAGCAATTGCCCTTGTTGCTGCCATCTTCATAGCCTCGTTGATGTCCTTTGCACGGACAGCTAAAGCCCCCTTAAATACCCCTGGGAAGGCAACCACATTGTTAATCTGGTTCGGGAAGTCGCTTCTGCCTGTGCCGACAATATAAGCTCCTGCCTCTTTTGCGAGGTCAGGCATAATTTCAGGGGTAGGGTTCGCCATAGCAAACACAAATGGCTTTTCATTCATGGTCTGAATCATTTCAGGGGTTAAGAGTTTGGGCTTGGATACGCCAATAAATACGTCTGCACCCTTGACAGCATCCGCCAATTTTCCGGTTTTCTTGTGTTTGTTGGTACGGGAGGCAATTTCATTATGTGCCGGATTATCATAATGTTCATCAGAAGTCAAAATTCCGCACAAATCCACCATGAGAATATTTCCCACTCCCAAAGATAACAAATGCTTGGCAATGGCGATTCCTGCCGAACCTGCACCATTGATGACAATTTCCAAATCTTCCAGTTCTTTCCCTGCCACTCTGCAAGCGTTCAGCAATGCAGCAGCAACAACAATCGCTGTGCCGTGCTGGTCGTCATGGAATACCGGAATATCCAGTCTTTCTTTCAGTTTGGCTTCAATCTCAAAACAGCGGGGGGCTGCAATGTCCTCCAGATTGATACCACCGAAACTGTACGCAATATTTGCAATGGTATTGACAATTTCGTCTGTATCCTTGGAATTCACACAAAGAGGAAATGCATCCACATCCGCAAATTCCTTGAATAATGCGCATTTTCCCTCCATAACAGGCATAGCCGCCAAAGGTCCAATATCCCCCAATCCTAACACGGCTGTACCGTCTGTAATAACCGCTACCAGATTATGACGGCGTGTCAGTTCGTAAGAAAGAGAGGGGTCTTTCTCAATTTCAAGACAGGGCTGTGCTACCCCTGGGGTGTATGCATTGGAGAGAGATTCTCTGTCGTCAATTTTGGTTCTGGAAATGACCTCAATTTTCCCTTTCCATTCCTTGTGCTTTTCCAATGATGATTGCATAATGTCCATGATACATGATTCTCCTTTATTATTTTCTATTATTTTTACTGATTTTACCATACAAAGTCAGTAATTTTTGCATTGGGGTCAACACCACTATTTGCAGCATAACTCAAAATGATATTGGCATCAATAGCGTTAATTTGTCCATCTTTGTTGACATCAGCAGCATAAATAAACTCATCCATCACAGGGTAAGGCTTTCCGGCTGCGCAGGCGGAAGAATATTCCTGAATTCTTCTTGCATCTCCGGCATTGATTTCCTTTGTTCCGTCAGCATCACCAAGCTCACGTTCAGGAATATACTGCCCCTCAAAATAATAGGGTTCGCCGGTGTTGTTGTCGTATTTTTCAATAATAAACATCTGCCAGAAATGAGAATACGCCACATCCGGCACAAATACATAACCAAACCCGAAATGTGTTGCCGGATTCAACATCATGTTAGCATAATGTCCGGGGGAATTCAAAAATGCATTATATGCCGCCAGAACATCTCTCCAGCCAGCGGAAATATTTTCAGCTGCTGCCCTGTAATCAAACCCGTTATCTTGCAAAACAGTGAAGCAGTCTCTTCCATCAGGTCTGCTGTGCTCCGTGTAAACAGAAAGTTCCTGTGCACGAATCTGTGAATACTTAGACAGTTCCGGCGCAATGTATACTTTGGAAAGACCATTTCTCACACGAAGGTCATTCATCTGATTGACAAAGATTTCTGTAAGATTTTTGAGATTTTCCTCCTCAGTCGGTTCTGTTTTCGGTGCGAACGGGTCATCAAAGGGCAAATCATCAGCATGAGCCGTCACCATGCCAGTCACTGAAAAAAGCCCCATCAGGGCACACAATGCCAATGCTGTAATTTTTTTATGTTTCATACTAACACATCCTTTCAAAATGTAAAATCATTTTATCACACCATTCCATGACGATTTCCAAAATTATCTCATTACTCTAATTCTACCATTTTATCTGTCAAAAGTCAAGAGGTTTCGAACAAAAATTTTAGTGAAAATGTCCTGAATTGCTAAAAACTCTTGAAAAAATCAAAAAACTTCTTTTCTTTTTTCGAAAAGTATGCTATAATGAAAGTAATTCCCCTGTTTCAGGGCGGTTGAAAAACTGAGGAGGTTGATTTATATGCGAGCTGTAATTACAGTAATTGGCAAAGATGCTGTGGGAATCCTGCACAAGGTCAGCGGTATCTGCGCCGGACATAATGCAAATGTCATTGAAGTGACTCAGAGTGTTCTTCAGGATATGTTTGCAATGATTATGATGGTGGATATTTCGGGAATCACTTCTGATTTCTCGGTACTTTCGGATGAAATGACAGCACTTGGAAAATCTGAGGGTCTTGCCATCCACTGTATGCATGAAGACATTTTCAATTCCATGCATAGAATCTGAGGTGAAACCATGCTGAATACTTTTGATATTCTTGAAACTATCCGCATGATTCAAGACGAATGTCTTGATATTCGTACCATTACCATGGGTATTTCCCTTTTGGACTGTATCGACCCCGATATTGACAAGGCTTGCCAGAAAGTCTATGACAAAATCACCACAAAAGCCGAAAATCTGGTGAAAACTGGTGAACAAATTGAAAAAGAGTACGGCATTCCGATTGTCAACAAGAGAATTTCCGTCACTCCCATTGCCATGCTGGCGGCGGCATGTCCGGAAGGCGAAACCGTCAAATTTGCACGAACTTTACAAAAAGCCGCTGACACTTGCGGAGTGAATTTCTTAGGCGGTTATTCCGCATTGGTTCACAAGGGATTCAGTGCCGGAGATTTGGCTTTGATTCGCTCCATTCCGCAGGCACTCGCAGAGACAACGAATGTATGTTCTTCTGTCAATGTCGGCTCAACAAGGAGCGGTATCAATATGGATGCTGTCGCCCTCATGGGAAAAATTGTCCTTGAATCTGCCGAACTGACAAAAGACAAACAGTGCATTGCTCCTGCGAAACTGGTTGTATTTTGTAACGCTGTCGAAGATAATCCCTTTATGGCTGGCGCATTCCACGGCATGGGAGAGCCTGACTGTGAAATTCATGTTGGTGTCTCTGGTCCGGGGGTTGTTCGTTCGGCTATCACGAAATATCCGGATGCAAGCATTGACCAGCTGGCGGACGTTATCAAGAAGACTGCATTCAAAATCACAAGAATGGGTCAGCTTGTCGGCTCAAGGGCTTCCAAGATGCTGGGTGTTCCATTCGGAATTGTGGATTTGTCACTTGCTCCCACACCTGCAATCGGCGATTCCGTGGCGCAGGTACTCGAAGGGATGGGGCTTGAACAGTGCGGAACACACGGCACTACCGCAGCATTGGCACTCCTCAACGATGCCGTCAAAAAAGGCGGTGTCATGGCTTCTTCCAATGTCGGCGGTTTATCCGGCGCATTCATTCCGGTATCGGAAGACCAAGGCATGATTGATGCCGCAAGAGCTGGCACACTCTGCCTTGAAAAGCTGGAAGCAATGACGGCTGTTTGCTCCGTAGGTCTTGACATGATTGTCGTACCAGGGGACATTACAGCGGAAACCATTTCTGCAATTATTGCAGATGAAGCCGCTATTGGCATGGTGAACAACAAAACCACTGCTGTCCGTCTGATTCCTGCCATTGGCATGAAAGAGGGCGATACCCTCGAATTTGGCGGTTTGTTGGGTTCTGGACCTGTCATGCCGATTAACCGCAAATCTCCGGCGAAATTTATCGCCCGTGGAGGTCGCATTCCTGCACCCATGCACAGCATTAAAAACTAATCTCACAACAAAAATATTCCCCTCTGCCAATATCGGCGGAGGGGATTTTTTGTATGAAATTTACAATTCAATAGTTGATTATTTGTTCTAATATACAATTTTCGCTGTTTTTTTACAACTTTATTACTACATTTACTTGACTTTACTACATTTTTGTGATATACTATAAATAGGCAATTGCAAAATGCAGA
>DGHF01000200.1 GCA_002392545.1 Ruminococcus sp. UBA3855 | reverse complement strand
AAACAGGAACGTTATCAATATATCGCTGAAAAGGCTGTTGAATGCCTGAAATCAGCCCTTGACGAAATGGGGGTTACAATATGAAAATTGTCATTGATGCATTCGGGGGAGACAATGCCCCCAATGAAGTCATTAAAGCCGTCCGAAAGGCGAAAGATGAATTACAGGTTGATATTATCCTGTGCGGTGATGAGAAGAAAATCAAGAATACTGCAAAGGAATTGTCAATCAATATTGATGATATTGAGATTATCCATGCGCCGGAAGTGTTTGACGTTCACGAACAGCCTACGAAAATTCTCAAAGAGGGAAAGAATACTTCTCTTGCGGTGGGTTTGCAGGCTCTCAAAGAGGGAAAAGGCGACGCCTTTGTCAGTGCCGGAAGTTCGGGCGGTCTGATTGTGGGAGCATCAACCTGTGTCGGGCGAATCCGTGGAATTAAACGTCCGTCCATGTCGGCTATGCTCCCGACCATCAGCGGAAGACGTATCATGCTGACGGATGCCGGAGCAAATGCACAGTGCAGACCTGAAATGTTATTGCAGTTCGCTGTCATGGGTTCGGCATATATGAAATGTGTCAAGGGCATTGAGAATCCCAGAGTCGGCTTGCTGAATATTGGCGCAGAGGAAACCAAGGGCAGAGAACTGGAGCTTGAAACTTATCAGCTTCTTAAAAATGCACCTCTCAATTTCGCCGGAAACGCTGAGGCGAGAGAAGTCCCGACAGGGAATTTTGATGTGATTGTCAGTGACGGATTTTCCGGTAATATCGTACTCAAGTTATATGAGGGTATGGGGAGCATGTTCAAGAAAAAGCTGAAAGGATGGTTCAGCGGATTTTTCGGGAAACTTTCTGCTGTCCTCGTCATGAAGGAAATCAAAGAATTTCAACAGCTCATGGATTATAAGACAGAGGGCGGAGGAATTATTCTCGGCGTTGCGAAGCCTGTTATCAAGGCTCATGGGAGTTCAGACAAAAAAGCGTTCTTTCATGCTATCCGTCAGGCAAAACTTTGCGTTGAGGGAAATATGATTGTTGAAATTACCAGAACCATGGAAGAACTGAAGGGAGACTAATCATGGAAACAGAATTTTCAGAACTTGAAAAACAAATCGGATATACTTTCAAGGATAAAGGGTTGATTTATGAGGCTCTTTCTCATTCTTCCTATGCAAACGAAAAAAAGAAGCAGAAACACAGCAATGAACGGCTTGAATTTCTGGGTGACAGCGTATTGTCGGTTGTCGTGTCGGAATATCTGTTTAAGAATTACCCCGATTTTCCGGAAGGAGAACTGACAAAAATTCGGGCTGCGCTGGTTTGTGAAAAGTCTCTGCATCAGTTTGCTTTGCGGATTCATCTGGGGGATTTCCTGCTTTTGGGAAAGGGAGAAACCCACACAGGCGGACGGGAAAGACCTTCTATTCTGGCTGATGCATTTGAAGCGGTCATTGCTGCGATTTATCTTGATGGCGGTCTGGAATCCGCAAGAAAACATATTATGCATTTCATACCGAAAACACTCCCGAAAAATCATTCGCTCTTGTTCGGCGATTATAAAACCGCCTTGCAGGAAGTTATTCAGAAAAACCCAGAAGAAAAAGTGGAATATGTTCTTGTTTCAGAATCAGGTCCAGACCATAATAAAACTTTCGTTGTCGAAGTCTGCATGAACTCTAATATTATTGGCAAGGGAAAGGGCAAAACTAAAAAAGAAGCGGAACAGATGGCAGCGAAAGAAGCACTTGAACTCATGGGGATTGAAACTTGAAACATTCCAATATTTCCATTTTCGTCCCACATGCCGGATGTCCGTTTCAATGTGCGTTCTGTAATCAGCATACCATTACTTCACAGACAAATCTACCCCATGCAGAGGATGTTGTCAGAATATGCAGTCAGGCAATGCAGGAAATTTCTGAGAAGTCACAGGCTGAAATTGCATTTTTCGGAGGGAGTTTCACGGCGATTCCTGAACAATATATGCTGGAATTGCTGAAATCTGCACAGCCTTTTATTGGAAAGGATAAATTTCATGGTATCCGGATTTCGACACGTCCCGACTGCATTACCCCCGAAATTCTCGAAATCCTCAAAAAATATCATGTGACAGCTATCGAATTGGGGGCGCAGTCCATGAGTGACAAGGTATTGCAAGCCAATCACAGGGGACATTCTGCGAAAGATGTTTTTCAGTCGTCGGCAATGATTCGGGAATATGGCTTTGAATTGGGCTTGCAAGTTATGAAAGGCTTGTACCGAAGTACCATTGATGACGAAAGCACTACATTGAATGCCGTGTGTGAAATTCATCCTGATACTGTCCGGATTTATCCGGTGGTCATTCTGAAAGGTACAAAATTAGCAGAATTATATCAATCTGGTGAATACGTCCCAATGTCGTTTGATGACATGGTGAAAATGGTTGCAAGTGATATGCGGATTTATATGGATGAAGAGATTCAAATCATCAAGGTGGGACTTCATGCAAGTGAATTCGTGGAAGCCGACAAAATCGGCGGTTACTATCATCCGGCATTCCGTGAACTGTGCGAAAGTGAAATTTATCAGCTCCGCATGGAATCGGCTGTGATGGCTTTACAATGGGAATTGCATGGCTTTCGCCGTCAAACTGTCTGGACAGAAGACAGAGTTTTTGCAGTGAATCCACATTGCATCAGTAAGGCAGTCGGGCAGAAAAAAGCGAATATTCGTTATTTTTATGAAACTTATGGAATTCGTGTGAAAATTGTCGGGGATGAGACAGTCAAGCACTTTGATGTGAAAATCATTTCATGACTTCAAAAAGGAGAATTTATGAAAAAATATCAATTCTTTTTAATAATGACAATCATGGGAGTGCTCATTTTGACAGGATGTGCCAAAACGGAAACTCCTGATTCGTCCAGCGGTTCAGAAATTTCAGTAGAAACACTTGAAAGCAGTCAGCCAGAGACGACTACTGAAAATCTGAAAGAAACTTCCTTACAGGAGGAAACAGATGCTGGATATAAAGATATTCCCATTATGGAGGGTGTCGATTTTTCGGATGTGGTCAGCTTTATTGAGCAAGACCCCTCTTATGCTCCTGAAGAAATTGCATACCGGATTTATGTTGAAAATGTCATGCTTCAGAATCCCAAAGGCGATGAGAGAACAGAAGTAATTGTTTGTTCTGAAATATTGAGACGCTCATCAGGAATGCACAAAACAACTACCATCGGGGCAGAGAAAAGTTTTTTCGATTCTTTCCGGAGTGATTCCCCCTATCTGGATGCAAAAGAGGAATGGTGTGACGGATATTATCGGTATCCTGCTGAATTGATTATTGAAGCGTGTATGGATGAATACCAAGATGTCTATGGAAACGAAGATTTACAGCTTTACCAAGAATATGAACTTGTTTCTACTTTTACCGAAGATGACTGGGTTCTTTATGAAGAATATGATAATTCCCAAAATACCGAAACTACAGAAGAAACTAACAAAACAGAATGATTTTGAAACTATCGACAAGGTGATAGAATGTATTTAAAATATCTTGAAATTCAGGGGTTCAAATCCTTTCCGGACAGGGTTCGGCTGAATTTTGACAAAGGTGTGACTGCGGTCGTTGGCCCTAACGGAAGCGGAAAAAGTAATATTGGTGATTCTGTCCGCTGGGTACTCGGCGAACAGTCCACCAAAAATCTCCGTGGCAATAAGATGGAAGATGTCATTTTCTCCGGTACAGTCGGGAGGAAACCAATGGGTTTTGCAGAAGTCACCCTTACCATTGATAACAGTGAGGGCAGGCTGGAGGGCTATGGCGATGAAGTCAGTGTGACCCGAAAACTGCACCGCTCCGGAGACAGTGAATATCGCATCAATGGAAAATCTGTCCGCCTGAAAGATATCAATGAGTTATTCATGGATACCGGACTCGGAAGAGACGGCTATTCCATTATCGGACAGGGGCGAATTGCGGAAATCGTTGGGGCAAAGTCCAATGAACGCAGAGAAATTTTTGAGGAAGCTGCTGGTATCTCGAAATTTCGTTACCGCAAGACCGAAGCAGAGCGCAAACTCGCTCAGGCACAGGAAAATATGGAGCGTCTGAATGATATTGTTTCCGAACTTGAAAGCCGTTTATCTCCGTTGAAGTCACAGGCGGAAAAGGCGGAAAAATATCTTGTTCTGGCAGAAGAACAAAAAAAGCTTGAAATTTCCGTCTGGGTGGAACAGCTTTCCGGAATCGCTGAAAGGCTGAATTCCCTGAATGATAAGCTACTCATTGCAAAGACGGAATATGAAAATACACAACGTGACATTGAAGCCGAAGAAGCCAAAATTCAGAATTGCTATGCCATCATGCAGGAATGCTCCATTCAGGCAGAGGAAGCCCGTGCAGAAGTCCGCCGGCTGCGTGAAATTTCTGCACAGTCAAAGGCAGATATTGCCGTCTGGAAAAATGACATTGTACACAGTCAGGAGGCTTTGAAGCTCCTACAGGAACGCCATCAGCAGGAGCTGAAAGAACAGGAAAATTTAACTGTCCAGCTTCAAAATGCGGAAACGCATTCTGCTGAAATGTGCCGTATCTGTCAGGAGACAGAAACCGAACTTTCCAACGCTCAGAAAGCCTTTGAAGAGATGGAAAACGCCTACCGTGCAGAAGATGAGAAATCCCAGAAAGCTGATGAGCATTTGCATCAGCTCTACCTTGAAAGAAGTGAATTGCAGTTTCAGGTCAAATCCGCAGAGGAAAAAACCGAACAGGCTGTTTCTGCCATTGCAGAACTTGAAAATTCATTTCAGGAAAATGCCGAACTCCTCAAGGAAGCTGAAAGAAATTATGAAATCGCTTTACAGTCCATGCAGGATGTTCAAAAAGAATTGACCACTCAGGAAGCCAAAGTGAATGAATGCCGTCAAAGTCTCCATTCCGCCCAGCAACAGAAACAACAAGCAGAGGAACAGCTCAGACAATGCAGTTTTCAGCTCCGTGACAGCAAACAACGTCACAGAATTCTCAGTGATTTGGAACGCAATATGGAAGGATTTTCCGGAAGTGTCAAGCAAATTATGCGCACTGTCCAGAAAGGCGAACTGCGGGGAATTTTCGGGACGGTGGCACAATTGATTCAAGTCAATAACCGTTACGGAATCGCCATTGAAACGGCTCTCGGTGCAAGTGTGCAGAATCTCATTGTTGAAAATGAAGAATCCGCCAAAATGGGAATTCGTTTTCTGCGTGATAACCGTGCAGGTCGTGCGACTTTTTTACCCCTTACAACCATCAGAGGGAGACGGCTCACAGAACAGAATCTGTCACAGTGTGCCGGATTTGTCGCCATTGCCAGCGATTTGGTGGAATGTGATGCTCGTTACAGAGAAATTGCAGAAAATCTCCTCGGGCGCATTGTCATTGCAGAAGATATTGATTCCGGCACGGAAATTGCCAAAAAATATGGCTATTGTTT
>DGHF01000207.1 GCA_002392545.1 Ruminococcus sp. UBA3855 | reverse complement strand
ACGATGCAGAAGCGATTGACTATGCGATTTCCATAACAGACAGTGCAACCAATAGCAGTTATTACCGTTTCATGCATGACACGTTGAAAAAGCCGGAAATCTGCCTGAAAGCAATCGAATTTTGCAAGAATTCTCTTGCAAGAATGGTGCTTGCAGTCTACGCATTGAACGGCTTGACACCGCCGGAAAAGAAAACATTCTTGCAGAAAATTTTCAGTCCTAAAAATGACCCTCTTGTAGAGGAAGCATTGAAGCATATTGACGAAGCGGAACAGCACAAAGGGGAATTTGATGCAAGATATTTCTGGTTAGCAGTCGCACAGGGAGCAGTTTTCAGTGAGAAGTTTCTGAAATTATTTGCAACGGCAAACATAGATTTATATAGCAACATTGCAAATATTGCCTTGGAAATGCCAATTGACCCTGACGGAATTCTTGACGTTATCGAGAGCCAAGTAGATGGAAAGCAGGATTATATCGAATTTATCTCGCATACCATACCAAATAAACGGGAACAGAAATATTATTACAGAAACAGCCTCCCCAGCCGTGACAGACACCTGAGACAGTTGGCACAGCGTTTTCCGGCAATTTATAAACGTCAGATGGAACTGGAGGAAAATGCAGAAATTGCTGTCATGATGCAGAAAATTCTTATGGAAGTCAACCCTAATTACACTCAGGCGGATGCTTTCACCTTGCAGAACAAAACAAAAGAACATTGTATTTCTGCCCTTTCAGAGGATAATCCCAAATACAGACAGGAAATTTCTGATTTTCTGTATGGCAAGACCTCAACGGCTGATTTCTTAGCACAGACAGCTCCGAATTTGGCAGAAATGCGCCTTTGGGGCGGAATGAGTGTGAATTACATTTCAGCGTATGGAATTGATGAATTTGCAGAGCGTTGCATTTGTTTCCAGTGTATGTTCAATGCGAAAGAGCTTTATCCGATTGGCAGAGTTCCGGCATTTGACGTGAGAGACAACGAGAAACACGCAAGTGCATTGATTCCGATTTTGCGGAAACATGAAGTACCATTGGAATTGATTCTGAATGCCTGCGGAAGATTTATTGAATCTGTCTACAGTGCAGAAAAAAGGAAAGAACTGGAAACTATTTTCGTGAATGAATTGCAGAAAATTGCTGATGAAATTGTACAGGCAAATTTAAACTTTAAGTCCATGTGGGTAGAGGGCAGAATTTTATATGTGAAGATACTCGGCACAAATCGCAAATACACCGACCAGCTTTTTGCAATGACAGATGATGGAAGCAAGGTAGTCAGAGGGAAAATTTGTGATTATCTCCCCTTAGCAGGTGCAAACGAAAAGACAGACGAGAAAATTTTAGCCCTGTTGCAGGCGAAAAAGATTAGTAAGCGTGAAATTGCTGTCACTCTCTTAGAAAAGAAATTCCCTGATTCTTTCCGTGAAGCGGTTCAGAAGGCATTTGAAATCGAAAAAAATGCAGGATTGCAGGAGCGATTTGCGAAATTGTTGGGGGCAGAAATTCCGGAAGAAGCGAAATCAGTTGCCACAGAGGACATTGTGACCAGTCTTACCAAGGGAAACAAGGTTGCAAAGATTGCATGGTTATTTACAGACCCGTTCACAGCCGTTCACAAGAATGACGGAACAGAGGTTGACGAAAAGACCATGAAAGCGATTCTGTTGATTTATGCATCAGAGGGAAGCACCACAAGAACCGAGATTTCCGAAAAACTGACTGCCGACATCAAGCCCGTCGAACTCGAAAACTTTACAGGGGAAGTCTTCGCAAGATGGATTCAGAAGGGCGCAGAAGCAAAGCAGAAATGGGTATTGTACTTGTATGCGATTTATGGGGGATTGCAGGCAGTGACCTCGATTCAGCATTATATCAAGGACTGGTCAGAACATTCCAGAGGGGCGATAGCTTCCGTGGCAGTGAATGCCCTTGCCATGAACGGCAGTTCATCCGCATTGATGGCGGTTGACAACATGGCAAGAAAATTCAAAAACCGTCAAGTCCGTGGGGCAGCGAACAGCGCATTAGAGGAATCAGCCTCCGCATTGGGAATCACTCGTGAAGAATTAGCAGACCGCATTGTTCCCGACCTTGGATTTGATGAGAATTTGTGCCGTGTGTTCGATTACGGAACGAGACAATTCAATGTATATTTGACACCGGATTTGACCCTTGAAATTTTCGAAGGGGAAAAGAAATTGAAGAATCTCCCGAAAGCCGGAGCGAAGGACGACCCCGAAAAGGCTGAAATTGCATCAAAGGCATTCAAGGACATGAAAAAGGAAATGAAAAATGCTATCCAGTCTCAGAAACAGCGTTTGGAATATGTGTTGCTTTGTCCGAGAACATGGACAGCGGACGGCTGGAAAGATTTGTTCATTCGTAAGCCTATTATGCATTGTTTCGCCATTGGCTTGATTTGGGGCGTTTATGAGGACAATAAATTGATTCAGACATTCCGTTACACGGAAGAGGGAACACTCAATACCGTTGACGAAGACGAATACACCCTTCCGGAAAATGCCGTCATTGGCTTAGTGCATCCGATTGAATTGGACGAAGATATGATTTCACAGTGGCAGGAACAGCTTTCAGATTATGAAATTACCCAACCATTCCCGCAGTTGTCAAGACCTGTTTACCGCCTGACCGATGAAGAAAAGAAATGCAATGTGGATACATTACAGCGTTTCACCGGAAATGAAATCGCAAACATGACGCTCCTCAGCCGTATGACAAAATATGGGTGGAACAAAGGAAGCGTAGAAGATGCAGGATATTTCTATTCATTCTACCGTTCTGATGTGATTCGTCAGGAGAAACAGCCGGATGGCAAAATGAAACCCATTGGATATGATGCACAATTGCATTTCAGTGGTATGTACGTAGCCGGTTATGATATGGACATGGAAACAGTCACGATTGAAAAGGTGAATTTCACCAATGCCGGCGCAAGATGGGATGATACACTGGATTTGAACGAAATTGACAAGCGTTACATTTCGGAAATCATTGCACAGCTAATGGCAATTGTTGGAACTTCCACGCAGGAGGAAACTGCATGAAAAAGCTTTTTCCGATACTCTTAACCGCCGTACTCCTGACGGGGTGCGGTGGCGGAGTGACTGAACGCAATGACTACACATTCCCGATATCGTCGGGGGATTCTTCCGTTGGGGAGAAAGCAGAAATTCCGGAAGGCGCAATTGTGGACGAATCAGGAACATTTGTATTTGAAGGCAAGACACAGCAAATCGGCACAGACGAAGACGGCTATATACAAGTACCATTGGGGTACATTCCTTATCAGGATGACGGAGTAGAGGGAATGACACAATATTGTGATTCCACCGGAGCGAATATTTTCACGCTTGATTATTATGAGGGAATGTCCTACCAGATGGCGGCAGAATCCATGCGGAATTATCTTTCTCAAGATGAAACAGTAGAGGGTTTGCAAGGCTCAACCTCTGCATTGAATGGCTACACAGCATTACAGCTTTACGGTCATTACAGCGACGGATATTTTATTGTTGCTTATTTCATCCAAGACCCCGAAAACACGGAGAATTGTTATTATTTAGCGATTGAATTTGATAACGACCACCAGAATTTAGTAGCCTTATCTTCCACATTCCGCACGACAGCGGACTATCACAAAGAAAATTCATAAAAAAAGCACCCCCCCGAAACACCTTTCAGGGGGGGTTCGTATTTATTGTACAGTTAAACCCATTTGAGACATACGGCTGAAAACCAGAATCACCACCACAACACAAAGGAGAATTTGCAGTAATGTGAATCTTGTGACGACCTGCGTATCACTCCAGCCCTTATTTTTTCTTGCATGGTCATGAATGGGAGTGCGGATATTTTTCATAAACGTTTTGGATTTGGTGACACGGAGAACGGTTAATTTCAGCAGACCAAGACCGCCGTCAATGATAATCATGAGCGCACACGGAATGAACAGGAACGGCATACCGCTAATCATGAAAGCGAGGGCAATCAGAAGCCCCAGAGCCCTTGAGCCTGCATCCCCCATGAGCATACTGCTAGGCGAGCAATTGAACCAGAGATACCCAATCAGCACAAACAAAGCCATCCAGACAATCAGTATCATTGGTTCAGTGTATTGAGCACCGAGATTTTGAAAGAACATTATAACCCAGACACTTGTTAAAGTAACCAGTGACATACTGGTGCACAATCCGTCAACGCCGTCTGAGCAGTTTGTTACATTGATACTAGCCCATATGAGGATAACACCCAATATCACATAAACGTAGGACGGAATTTCAAATTCCATATTGAGAATCGGAAGCGTGACCGCTCCGCCGTGGTTCATATAGACGGTAACAGAAACGCCGATAGCAACCACAAGGTCAATCAGCCCTTTTTTGAGTTCGCCCCATGGCTTTTCGGAAGCATCATCCAGATAACCGCTGAGCATTTCGAGGAATAAAGCTCCCAGATAGATGATATATTCCACACTGAACGGAATACAGAGCGTACTAGCCACCACAAGCACAATCACCAATATCAGCCCTGCGCCCCTTGCCTTGCCTTTGGAGAGTGCGCCGTTGACGGCGAATTCTCTGCCTTGGTCTTTTGGAAGAATGGCTCTCCCTAAGACCAGCCCGACAATTGTCAGCAGAAACGCAACGACCGCCCCCACCAGCAAGACACCAGAATCACCAAATAATGAAGTTAAAAACGAATAAAGCATAAATCCTCCCCATTACAAAAAATAATTTAATCTTGATTTTTATTCTTCACCAGCACCGAGCGAAGCAGCAATTTCGAGAACATGAGCTGCATCATCTGCACTGGTTGAACCATTGTTGTCAATGTCAGCACGTCCATTCCATTGAGCATCTTTCTCAATGATTTCGCCCGAACCAGCAGAAGCGGCATATATCAGAATATCCGCCGCATCAGAAGCATCAATTTTGCCGTCAAGGTTGACATCTCCCAGCAGTTGAGTAACACCCCGAACGCAGAGATTACCCAATTTAGTAGTAGAATTGATAGTAACCTTCATAGAATTTTCCGTTGTAGTGTATTCGTCATTGATGATGGAAGCATTGTAAGCATCATTCCAAGTCACTCCGTTGGAGCTGTAAAAACTTTGTTTAGAAGCAAAGCCTTCCATGAGCATATCTTCTGTAATATTCTCATTGAAACTAGCTGTGCCGTCGGAATATTCAGTTATAGTTGTGACATGGGATTCACAGGTGATATGATTTCCGACACTTCCGGAGAGTTTTACGACGATGGAGAACGTTTCACCAGCCTGAATTCTGACAGGTGTTTCGAGGTCAATGGTGTGATAGCCTAAAAATTCCACAGTTCCGGCAGTAATACCAGCGGAAGAAGTACCGCTGGTAGGTCTGGACTTAGAGCGAAGGTTTTTATAAATCTGAATCTCATAATTTTCATTCTGTACAGCAGATGCAAACATAACAGAAGTCAGAAGAGTATCTTCTTCCGCTGTGAATATGTTTGCCATGTAAGAACCAGTGGAATTACTGGAAAGGGTGATAGATGACCACCAGCCGAAATTATCATAGCAGAATTGCCTATTATGGATATTTTTTTCTTCCATTTCCACATAATACGGCTGAATGCAGGATTTTTCCGCATAAGACATCCAGAAATAGCCGTCATTTCCCCAACTGCTCCCCCAACTGTTTTTGCAGAGCCATGCACCGTCACGGTCAGGGGCGACTTTAAAATTACTGGCAGAATAATTATCGTCCCAACCCACAACAGTAATCGCATGATACACACCGCCCGACATAATGCCGGATGCATTATAGAAGTTCTGGTTTCCCTTGATGTTGCTGTAATTGGAAGTAGCATTATAATAGTTGAGAGCAGCAGCATGTCCGGAGTAGAGGACTTTTTTCAAATCAATGATTTGATTTTCGAAGTTAGGGGAATCGACTTCATAGTCAATCAGACAGAAGTCTGTCACATGGTAGGCAGATTGTTGGCGGAGGGTATCAGCATCAGCATCAGGGTCGAGGTTGTTGAGAATTCCGAAAGGGTAGTCCGATTCGAGAGTGGGACAAATCCAGTTTAAGAGAATCGGGGATAGGAGAAAATAATTTCCCCCCTGAGAAAAAGCATCTTCGGGGTCAGGGGAAGTTTCAGGCAGAGGAAAGCCGAATTTTCTGGAATAGGTATAATAAGCAAGATGCCATTCTGAAAGGTCAATTTCGGGATGGGTAGCAATCAGCGCATTTTCCATGAGGGAAGCCGCCGTAGAAGCCCAGCAAATGGCATAACTCCCCTGATTCTTGACAGAGGAAACGAGGTTTTGTTCACGCAAATCGAAAGCAGAAGGTAAATCTTCGTTTTCTGCTTTGCTGTCTGTCAGGAGAATCTGAGTGGATGATTGTGGGGCAGAAGCGAGGAAGCCGAGGTTATCCGCTGCCTGAATCTGCTGAACGCTATGGAAGCGAGTAGTTTGTAATTCTTCGTCTGCCTCTGCATGGATACTTTGCACTGACAGGAAAGAAATCGCAGTCAAAAAGCATATGAGCCGTTTAAGGTTCATGAATTCCCTCCTTTCGTCAAATCTCCTCACAACATTGGATAATGTTGAAGGATTCATTCTTGAATGTCGTAACGTCAGCGAAAGTATAATTTTCTTTCAGGGAAAGCAAAAGTTCCTGAGTTTGGGAATAAGTCAGATGAGGGAACAGCCCGAACACCGCCGAACCGCTTCCGGTCATGACAGCGCAGGAAGCCCCCAGTTCCAGCAAAGATTTTTTCGCCTGAATGACTTCTTGACAGGAAACCGCCTGTTCAAAGAGATTACCGCAATTTTGGCAAAGAGCCGGAATATCCTGATTTTGGATAGCCTGTAGCATAGCCCTAGTATCAGGGTGAACAGGATTTTCGAGGGCATCAATGGCACGGTAAGCCACAGGAGTAGAAACGCTTTCTTCACCCTTGACAATGATAACCGGAATTTCTGGTAATGGCTTCAAAGGCTGGATAATTTCGCCGATACCTTCCACATAGGCAGTACCGCCCATGAGGATAAAAGGCACATCCGCCCCGACTTGCAAACCGATTTCACATAAAATTTCGTTGGAATAGTTAGTATGGAATAAGCGATTGAGGGCGAAAATCACACCGCCGGCATCAGCACTTCCACCGCCCATGCCAGCACCGGAGGGAATATTTTTTTTCAGACGAATGTCAATTTTCGCTTGTTTGCCGGAATATTGGAGAAAAGCCGAAACCGCCTTGACAGCGAGATTTCTTTCATCAGTTGGGAGGTCAGGGAGATTGCAGGAGAAAGACAAGCCCTTGCCTTCCTCCATACGAATCTCAATATCATCATATACACCAACACTTTGAAATATGCTTTCCAAAGTATGATATCCGTCAGGTCTTTTTCCGGTCACATCTAGAGAAAGGTTAATTTTAGAAGCACATTGGAGCGCAATCAAATGTTTATTCATGGCTTCACTCCGTGATTTTCGAGGAAGTGGGTGATTCTTTCTATGGCAGTCATCAGGTGTTTCAGCGAATATGCATAGGAAACACGAACGAATCCTTCACCGCTTGCGCCGAACGCATCCCCCGGAACAACTGCAACTTTTTCTTCTTCCAAAAGCTTTTCACAAAATTCTTCACTCGTCATGCCAGTTTTCTGGATAGAGGGGAACACATAGAAAGCCCCTTCAGGGTTAAAGCAGGTCATGCCAATACGATTAAATGCTTCCACGAGGTAACGTCTTCTGAGGTTATATTCTTTAATCATGCGCTTGACATCCTCTTCGCAGTTTTCAAGGGCTTCAATCGCAGCATATTGGCTGACAGTGGGGGAACTCATGATAATGTACTGATGAATTTTGACAATCTGCTGAATGACAGGCGCAGGGGCACAGACATAGCCCAACCGCCAGCCAGTCATAGCGAATGCTTTAGAAAAGCCGTTGACGAGGATAGTTCTTTCTCTCATGCCGTCAATTTCGACAATGGAGCAGTGTTTCTTTCCGTAGGTCATTTCTGAATAGATTTCGTCAGAAAGTACCATAATATCCGTTCCACGCAGAACCTCAGCAATTTCCTCCAAGTCTTCACGGGTCATAATTGCACCAGTGGGGTTATTGGGGTAGGGGAGAACAAGCATTTTTGTTTTATCGGTGATTTTCTCACGGAGTTCTTGCGCCGTCAGCTTGAAATGATTTTCAGCTTTCGTAGGAATAGGAACAGCCACACCGCTAGCCATTTCCACGATGGGAGAATAGCACACAAACGCAGGTTCAACCACAAGAACCTCATCTTGAGGGTTGACAACGGCACGGATAGCAATGTCAATTGCTTCCGAACCGCCGACCGTGACAACAATTTCATGTTCAGGGTCATAACGGGTATGAACAGTTTTTTCGAGGTATTTACAAATAGATTCTCTCAATTGCATCATACCGGAATTAGCAGTATACACAATCTTTTTCCGTTCCAGAACGTTGATAGCCTCTTTGCGGATACTCCAAGGGGTGGAGAAATCCGGCTCACCAACACCGAGACTGATAACCCCTTCCATAGTAGCAGCCAAATCGAAAAAACGGCGGATTCCGGAGGGTTTCAGATTCTGAACACGTTGGGAAAGGATGGATTCATAATTCATTACCAGACCATGCTCCTTTCGTCTTTTTCCTCACCTTCAATGAGAATATTTTTATCCTTGTAACGCTTTAATACGAAAGAGGTAGCAGTTGCTAAAACGCCGTCCATAGCAGAAAGTCTCTGAGAAACGAACATAGCAACTTCTTTCAGGCTCTTGCCTTTGACAGTCAAAGCAAGGTCATATTTTCCCGACATGAGGGAAACGCTTTCCACCTCATCATATAACATGATAGTTTTTGCAACGTCATCAAAACCGGTGTCATGTTTGGGAGTGACACGTAATTCAATAAGGGCTTCGACCTCTCCGGTATCTTCGATTAACTCTTCATTGATAATAGTAGTATAACCGCAGATAATACCTTTTTTTTCGAGGTCAGCGATTTCAGCGGAAACGGCTTCCGTAGTCATGCCGAGCATATCCGCCAGTTGTTCATTGGAAAGACGGGCATTTTGTTTGAGCAGGTTCAACAAATCAGTCATGATTTAAATCCTCCTTGATAATGGTTAAATTTCGATAAAATGTGGCACATGGTTGAGGAAGTAGCAAGCCTTTGAAAATCCGCACATTTTCGCAAGCTGTACCCCCTGAGCAATACCACCGCCGACATCTTCAGGCTTATGGGCATCTGAACCGAATGAAAGGATTTCACCGCCCAAATCCCGATACAATTTCAATAGACTTTCATCTGGAAACGGTTTTCCATAACTTTGGCGATAGCCGGAAGTATTGAGTTCAATGCCTTTTCCGTTGTGAATCACCGCTCTGAAAATTTCGGCGATACAATCCCGATATTTCTCAATATTGACAGGAATACCAGCATCCCCCTCAATATAGCGCAAAGGGTAAGTAATATGACCGAGTACATCAAAATATCCCCATTCAGCGATTTTGAGCAGTTCAGAAAAATAAGTTTCAAGCAAGCTGTCAATATCTTCCTTTTCATAATCAAGAAAATAGAAATCAAGTTTGTCAGGGAGTTCATGCAATGAAGCAATCACAAAATCAAGCCGGACATCCTTAAAAAGGCTTTCTGCAAGGGGAAAATCTGCATCGGGTTCGCCGAGTTCGATACCGCTGACAAAAATCATATCATGATTTATCATGGATTTCATAACCTGATTTTGAGTCATAGCACGTTCCCAGCGTTCGGCATAGTTGAAAAAGTCCTCTTCATTCCGTGGGTATGCGCCGTAGAAGCATTGTGAATAATAACGGCACAATTCGATATGGTCAGTGACAGCATACACAGAAATCCCCTGATTTCGGGCGGACTGTAACATTTCCCTGACGGGAGCGTCACTGTCCGGAGAAATATCAGTATGTGTGTGGCAATCCATTGGAATCAATGAAAATCCCTCCTTCAGATGATAGTCACCCTTATTATAACATATCTGAAAAAATTTTTCCATAGGTTTGAGAAAATTTTTTAAGTTTTCACAGAATTTTCTTTTTTGCATAGAATGACAGCAAATACTTTCTGAAATTCGGAGGTGGATGGAAATGGATGCACTTTCAGTAGTAGGCACAGTGATAATTTTAATTTTGTCAGGGGTGATACTGGTAATACTGTTATCTGTTCCGGACAGGGAGAGGAAAGAAAAGCTGATACCGTTTGCGATACTGCCGATACCGGATGCAAAGCCCTCAACACAGGCATTTTTAAGGCATTTAGCCTCACAATTGGTCTGGATGGATGCCGAAGTACTGCGTTGTGTCGTGCTGGTATATCCGCCGGAAGACAAAGGAATCAAGGAATTATGTCAGGAAATGGCGAGGGAATATTCTGTCTATAATGCACAGTCACTGACAGAAATGCATGAATTGCTTGACAAAAGAACAATGCAAACTCTGGAAATTCCTTGAAAAGTGTTGCATTTTCCGGAAAAATGCGGTATAATAGTATAGAGTATCTGGCTCATGGAGGTGTAGGAATGTCAGAGTTATTAAAAATAGAAGGAACAGTAGAAAAAATCATGTTCCGTAATGCAGAAAACGGATATGTAGTATTAGAGTTGTATACAGAAGATGCACCTGTCACCGTGACCGGAGAATTAGGCGACGTAGAGGAAGGGGAAATTTTAACTCTCACAGGCAAAATCACAGAACATCCCCATTATGGGGAGCAGTTCGAAGCGGAAAATTGTGAGAGAAAACTCCCCGACACGACAGAAAACATCCGCCGTTATCTTGCATCAGGAGTGATGAAAGGAATCGGGAAAGCATTGGCGAATAAAATTGTCGACACATTCGGAACGAAAACTTTTGATGTGATGGAACATGAACCCATGAGGCTGATGGAAGTCAGGGGCATGACAAAAGCAAAATGTGAAGAAATCGCCAGAGAAGCAGGGCACATATTTTCACTGCGTAGCATGATAGCCTATTTTGAGGGCTACGGAGTGAAATCGAGGTATGCAATGCGTGTATATCGGGTACTGGGGGACAGTGCCCGAAAGAAGGTAGAACAGAACCCCTATTTATTATGTGGGGAAGAAATCGGAATGTCATTTCAGAAAGCGGATGCATTCGCCCACATGTTGGGGATAGAAGATACCGCCATATGTCGGGTGAGTGCAGGAATTCAATACATTTTGGCACACAATCAGAATACAAACGGTCATACTTGTTTACCATTAGAGCGATTGGAAAAGAGCACTTTGGAATTTCTGAAAATCAATGAAAAGGCATTTTACGACGCTTACAACGCAGAAATCAAAGAGGAACATTTGATAGAATACTGCAAAGGGGAAAGAGCGTTTATCTATCCTGAAAACTATTACAAGGCGGAAAAATACATTGCTGATAAAATAGCATTGATGAGGGAATACCCGAAAGCAGGGGAAACGGATTTTGAAAGCCTGATAGAAGAATCAAGTCAGGAGAAAAATATCACCTACGCAGAAATGCAGAAAATGGCGATACGTTCGGCATTGTCAGAAGGAATGCTGATATTGACCGGAGGTCCCGGAACAGGCAAGACCACCACATTGAATGCCATCATTGACTGTTTCCGGAAGCAGAATTTCAGTGTGATGATATCCGCCCCGACCGGAAGAGCCGCAAAGCGCATATCAGATTTGACCGGATACGAAGCGAAGACCATACACCGCCTGTTAGAATGCAAGATGACCCCGACAGGGCAGGCGACATTCAGCCGGAACGAAAGCAACCCCCTCATGTGTGATGTGTTAATTGTAGATGAAATGTCGATGGTAGATGTAATGTTATTCTCAAATTTATTGAGGGCATTAAAGACGGGATGCAGAATGATTTTAGTAGGAGACAGTGACCAGCTCCCGTCAGTAGGAGCAGGGAAATTATTGGCGCATTTGATTCAAAGCGGATGTATGCCGGTAGTGACCTTGACAGAAATTTTCCGACAGGCACAGCAGAGTTGTATTGTGATGAATGCACACAGAATTGTGAATGGCTATCTCCCCGACATCACACGGAAAGACAGTGATTTCTTTTTCTTTCACCGGACAGAGTATGCCCAGACAATGCAGTTACTGCTTGACCTTGTATGCAGGCGGTTGCCGAAAGCCTATCATTATTCTCCGACCAAGGACATTCAGGTAATAGCCCCCTCAAGAGTAGGAACGGTAGGAGTATTGGAATTAAACAAGGCATTGCAGGCGAGACTGAACCCCCCGACAGCCGGAAAAGCGCAGGTAAAATCAGTAGAATACACATTTCGGGAGGGGGACAAGGTGATGCAGACACGGAATAATTACGACATTACATGGTCTAAGGATGACGAAAACGGCGAGGGCATTTTCAACGGAGACATAGGCGAAATTCTGGCTATCCATAAAAAGCAGGATGAAATCATCATTGATTTTGAGGGGCGAATTGCAGTTTACACCATATCAATGATGGAGCAGTTATCTCTTGCCTATGCCATCACAGTGCACAAGAGTCAGGGCAGTGAATTTGAAGCAGTTGTGATGCCGTTAATAGGAAAGTATGAAAAATTGAGTTACCGGAACTTGTTATACACAGCAGTAACGAGGGCAAAGAAGTTATTGATTATCATAGGAACACCGCAGAAGATACAGGAAATGACGGAGAACAACCGCAGAATCAACCGTTATTCCTGTTTATTGGATATGTTGAGAAAAAGCACAGGTGAAATTGTTTGAACTGGAAAGAGCACTTGTTGAATTTTTGGTTTCCGAATCGTTGTCCGGTGTGCAGTGAAGTGATATTGCCGGACGAGTTATTATGTGAAGAATGCGGAGAGAAAATTTTATTGGATTTTGAAAGTTTCTGTCATGTATGCGGAAAAGTGCGCTGTATCTGTGAAGAACGTTCGCTTTTCTACGATAAAGCGGTAGTATGTTCCGCCTATGCAGACGAGACCATACCGGCAATTATTCACATGAAAGAATCGAGAAATACAAATTTTGCAGTATTCAGCGGACAAGTAATGGCGGAGCGAATCAGAAACAGCCTGATATATTACGGAAAATATGACTGTGTAATACCAGTTCCGATGCATCCCGCAAAACAGCGAAAGAGGGGCTATAATCAGGCAACATTGATAGCGAAAGCAATCGCAGAGCGGTTACAATTGGAATGGCGTGAGGACGTGCTTTATAAAAATGCCACACGTTACGCACAGCACCAGTTAAGCGCAGAAGAACGGCGGTTGAATGCATTCAGTTTCGGGATACATGACGAAATATCGCTGGAGGGAATGAACATCCTGTTATGTGATGACGTATTGACGACAGGGAGCACATTAAGCCGTTGTGCGGAGCTGTTGAAATCGAAAGGCGCAGAAACGGTGACAATTGCCGCCGCCTCGACAACGCCCCCGAAAGACTGGAAAAACCCACAGCATCAGACCAAGGAGGAAAATTCAAAATGAGTACACCAGATATTGGAATAGATTTAGGCACGACGAATATTGTCATGACCTACGGAAAGAAAGGGGTAGTATTGTCTGAACCGTCAGTGATAGCCTATAACAAATGCACCCAGCGTATACTTGCAGTAGGAAAAGAAGCATACCAGATGATAGGCAAGACACCAGCATACATAGAAGTAGTGCACCCGCTTGCAAACGGAGTAATTTCAGATGATTTGCTTGCACAATGCATGATACGTGAATTTTTGCAGAAGGTATGCGGAAGGCAGTTAGTCAAGCCGAGAATCATTATTTGTGTGCCGTCCTTTATCACGGAGCTGGAAAAGAGGGCAGTCGGAGACTGTATTATTTCGTCAGGATGTCGGAAAGCGTATTTAATTGACGAACCAATTGCCGCCATGTTAGGGGCAGGAATCAACATCGGGAAAGCCAAAGGGCACATGGTAGTAGACATTGGCGGCGGAACAACGGACGTAGCAATTATTTCCATGAACGGCATTGTGACCTCACATTCCATCAAGAGTGCCGGAACGCAGATTGACCATGCAATCCAGAGATACATGTTAAGGCGGTACAAGTTACTGATAGGCGAGCAGACCGCCGAACAGGTAAAAATGAAACTGACCAATCTTTACGACCCGAGAGAGGACATCACCGCCACAGTCAAGGGGCGGAGTGTAATGAGAGGATTGCCGGACGCAGTCGAATTGAATGAAATGGAGTTATTCAACGCAGTAGAGGATGAAATTTTTGCAATCATAGAGGGAATCAAGAAAGTATTAGAGGAGACACCGCCGGAACTAGTCGGAGACATTTCGGAAAACGGCATTTTATTGACCGGAGGAGGGGCATTATTAGGCGGACTGCGGGAGTTAATACACAGGACATTGAGTGTCAATTGTGTGATGGCGAAAGATGCGATTCACTGCGTAGCGAAGGGAACAGGAATAGCATTCCAGAAAATCAACAACCTTCTTGACGGTTTCGAAGGTGTGACAGTGTATAAGTACCAGTGAAAAAAGCCGGAATATTCCTAATATTTGGGCTTTATGGGGCAATTGTGACGAGTTTCGGAGCATATCAGTACCATAATTATCAAAAATCCTTTGATAAGATTATCCCCTATTCTCACACAATGGAAACCCAGCCGACAGAAACCATTTTAGAAACGGAAGTCCTCACCATACAGGCGAATTTTGAGACCATTGCAGAGAATTTAACCTCACCGCCCACAGAAACAAATTCAATGACAGAACCCGAACAAATTCCCCAAACAGACCCAATTCCCACAAGTGCCGGAGTTTCAGAAACGCCTTCAATTTCAGAAGCCGTCACCGAACCGCCTGAACTGGTACAAAACGAACAGCCTGAAACAGAATGGACAGTAACCTACCCATTGAACCTGAACACAGCGACTTTTGAGGAGCTTTGTACTTTGCCGGAAATCGGGGAAGCATTAGCGCAGGCGATATTGAATTATCGGGATGAAATCGGGGGATTTGTGAACCGTGAACAGCTGATGGAAATATCTGGAATTGGGGAACATCGTTATTCAGCAATAGCCCCATTATTGATGATAGAAAACGAACAGCCCATAGAACAGCCCCAGCCCGAAACAGTCCCCGACCCAATCCCGACAGAACCGCCCGCCCCTGAACCGCCCCAAGCATATGAACCGCCGGAAAATCTTTATATCAACCTGAACACCGCCACCAAGGAACAATTGATGCAACTTCCTGATTGTACGGAAGGAATCGCAGAAACAATCATTGAATTACGTGAGGTACATATTCATACATTTTCGAACCCTCTGGAAATTTTGCACATTGAGGCTATTTCGAAGGACTACAAAATTTCAGCAGAATTATATTATTCATGGGAACAGTATCTTTTTGTAGACGATTCAGGCGGAAAACAGCTATATTTATACAGTCAGCCAGAACCGGAATGAAGCATTCCGGTTTTCGTGAAATTTTAAAAACTACTAATTAAATATGTAAAATAGGATTGACTTTGACAAAATTTCATGATATAATAAGTGAAGAAAGGAGTGAATAGCATGACATTACAGCAGTTACATTATGCCATTGTGATTTCCGAAAGCGGTTCAATGAACAAGGCAGCCGAAATTCTTTATATTGCACAGCCCTCGTTGACCAGTGCCATCAAGGAACTGGAAAAGGAAACCGCCATAACGATTTTCAACCGAAGCGGAAAGGGAGTCACTCTCACAGCGGACGGAGTAGAATTCATTTCCTATGCACGGCAGGTTTATCAGCAGTACGAAATTTTGCAGGAAAGATACACGCACAACATCAAGAAAAAATTTGGAGTATCCGCACAGCATTACTCATTTGCAGTGCAGGCGTTTGTGGAAATGGTGAAGCAGTTCAACACCTGCGACTATGAATTCGCCATTCGTGAAACAAAAACTTCGGAAGTGATTGAGGATGTTGTCACAATGAAAAGTGAAATCGGGATATTATATTTAAGTGATTTCAACCGTCAGACAATGACACGAATTTTCCAGATGCAGTCGCTGGAATTTCATACACTGATTGAATGTGGAATTTATGCCTATTTAAGTAAAAATCATCCTTTAGCGAAGAATGAGAGTGTGACATTTGGGGAGCTGAAAGAATTCCCATGTCTGACATTTGAGCAAGGCGACAAAAGCTCATTTTATTTTGCAGAGGAAATTTTCAGCACCAATGATTATGCGAGGGTAATTAAAGCCTGTGACCGTTCGACCATGCTCAATCTGATGAAAGGTTTAGACGGATACACATTTTGTTCAGGGATTATCTGTGATGATTTGAATGGTTCAGATTATACCGCCGTTCCGATTGCCGAAGACAACAGCATCATGGAAATTGGCTACATCACGAAAAAGAATGTGATTTTGAGTAAAATGGGAGAAAGATACATTGAAGAGCTGAAAAATTATCTGTCGCAGAGCTGAATTGCAAAAAAAACGGAGCTGTTTGGAACAGCTCCGTTAATTTTTTTAATTGAAGAAGTCAATCTTTTGGAATTACTTCTGAACCGGCAGAGATACCAGCTTAACGAGGGACTTCAAGATATTCATAGCATCAGCATCGTCAATCTTGTCGTCGAGGTCAACGTTAGCGTTAATCTTGCCCTGAGCTTCCTTCTCACCGTTAGGAGTCAGGTACTCAGCGATACCAGTCAAATACTGGTTGAGAGTCAGAACGTCAACGATGTCAACAACGCCGTTGCAGTCAACGTCACCATAGAGAGCATCAGTCGGCACTTCAGGAGTATCGTTCTCACTTGTGGGCTTGATGTCCGGATACAGTTCAGCCATAGTACCCAGAGCCATCAGAGCATCACCAGCGTGCCAGAATCTGTGATACTGGAGGTCGATAGAAGCAACGTTCTTGAATTCGCCGAGAGCAGCACCGCCGTCAGAACTGGAAGCGGAGAGCTGGTCTCTGTCAGCCCAGTGTGCACCAGCAGCAACGTCAGCATCATAAGCAGCATGGAGCTTCTGAACGAGGTCAAGAGCTTCCTGAGTAGTCTTAACGCCTTCCTTGTTGCCGAAGTTGCCTTCATACATGGTACGCAGGCTCAGGAAGGTTGCACCATTCTCAATCTTATCGCCGTTAGGCATTGTACCGCTGTAGTTAGTAGGAACAAATACGCTCTGAGAGAACATACGAGCCAGAGAACCATTATGGTCAGTTCTTGTCAGACCGATGTCATCACGACCGATTTCCCATACACGGTCAAGGAGTTGCTGTGCCAGATACAGACCAGCAGCCGGAACGTCCTTGTCGCCAACGCTATAAGTAGTAGTACCAGCACCAGTAATGCCAGCCATGCCGCCACTGTAAGAACCGCCGACCTTAGTTTCGTCGAAGCCAGCAATATCAGAAGCAGTAACGCCCTTGGTCTTTGCATAGTAAATCAAAGTATTAGCCAGAGAAGCAACGCAACCGAAGTCAGCATTACCATAAGCAGTGATTTCGCAAGTCAGACCGCTGTTAGCAGTTGCAGAACCACTCCAGTTGTCAGGCTGACCGCTCCAGTTCAGGCTTGCAGGGATGCAGTAATCGCCGTCAGAAGTCAGAGCAGTATTATTAACGAACCAAACAACCCACTTGTCCAGAATCTGTTCCAGAGCAGCAGTCAGAGGCATTCCACCAGGTTTAACGCCTGTGGTGTCGTTCTTGCTAGCCCAGTAATACAATTCAGCCAGACGCTGAACAGCCCATACTTGGTTACCAATCCAGTGGTTAGAACCGGGGTCAGCATATACAGGGTGTTCGATGTACATCATACCATTGAAGGTAGAAGCACCAGACGGATAAGCCTCATAACGACCCTTATAGGAGTTAGTAGCACCACCAGCGATAGGACCATTAGCAGACTGCAACCACAGATAGAATTCAACCTGTCTTTCGAGGGATGTCTTATAGTCTTCAACAGCACCCTGAGCCTTCATTGCACCCTTCAAGCCATCTTCCTGAATCAGAGCATAAGCAGCCAGCGGGTTCTGATAGAATTCATGGCAGTGAGAGCAGCCAATCTGCCAGCACCAGTTTTGACCAGAAGAAGACAGAGCACCGCCCCAGGATGTATACCAGTTCATCAGGTAGTGAGCGCAGTTAGCCTCACTGCCGTTCTGCCAGCTGTTTACATTGTTGGATGTACCAATTGTACGATAGTACTTATCATACATATTGTTACGCAGTTCGTCACCCATCTTACCAGCCAGTGTAGTAACGTTAGAATCACCAACGCCCCACATATTAGCATCATAAACACCCTGAATAGCACGGTCTTCAGCGTCAGGAGCGTTTGTATAAGCGTACTGAGGAGTTACATTTTCATCTCTGTTGAAGATACCCTTCAGACCTCTCTGAGAGTTACCATACTTCTTTTCATCAACGCACGGATGGGGAACAGTTTCCCAGCAGGATTCCTGCTCACCACGCTGGAATGTGTTAATGAAAGTGAAGTTTGTTCCCTGTCCATAACCATACCAGTTTTCAACGTCAGCCAGCCAGTGCAGGAGGTACAGACCCTTGTCACCGGAATAAGCAGATGTGAAATAGCCATAAATCGGGTTAGAAGCGGTCTTGTCAGCTTCACCAGCCCATGCACTCGGGCACTGGTCGGGAGTATCATACTCACCGCAGTACTGTGCACTTACCTGACCAGCAGTCCAGAAGTTGTCCTGTACAGTAGGAACCATAGCTTCCAGAGTCTTCCAAGCCTTAGCGAGGTCGCCAGTGTACTGAACGTTGCCGGTGCTTACATCACCAGCGTGATTCTTAGCGATGTTATCACGCATAGCAGCAACCCATACAAGGTAGGACATAGCCTCAGAAGTTGTCTCATGACCATAGTCAGGAGCTTCAATAATAACTTCTTCTACTGCGTGGAACGGAATACCAAAAGAATCACCGCCGTTAGTATTCTGGGACAGATAGCCATTAGCCTGACCATTTGTAACAACGTCGTCATACAGTGACAGGAATCTCTCTGCATAGGTAGAATCACCGAAAGCCTCAGCCTTGGTTCTTGTGCCAGCAGCAGAAGCAGAGATTGTAGCTGTCAGTGCATTAGCTGCCATTGCAGCGGTCAGAATAGCTGCAACTACAGCCTTACTCTTTTTAAAATGCATTGTCAATTTCCCCTCTCAATAAAATATGTAGAAATAGGATTTTTGCAGACATCTTGTCTGCTTGTTCACGTTTGCCGAATCGCCTTTCGAAACCGTTTTCCGCAGTGCAACGAAACACAGCTAGAATAAGGCTTTTCACATTTTATTATACCGAATATTATTTTCTTTGTCAAGCCTTTCACGAAAATACTTTAACTGTTTTGAATTTTTTCGTCACTTTGAACACAACGAATATGTCAGATTTGTGAAATTTGCCAGATGGAAAATCCGTTTCTCTTCACACTCATTTCATATTTCAGCCGATTACCTGAAAATTTTCACAAGGCTTTCACGCATTTACAGTACACTCAAATAGGGGAAATCGCTTGTATTGGCACAAATTCCAGACAATCAGAATTTCTTTTTTCAGTTTAGGATATGTTTTCAAAAAATGTACATATTTTATACATATCTTATTCACAAATTTATGAGATAATAAAGTGTATATGTCTGTATGAGAGGGACACAGACAAATGCATTTTAATTGAATTTACAATACAAAAGAGGAAAGGAGTGACATCATGGTTGAAATCAAAAATCTGACAAAGCACTATGGAAAAAATATTGCAGTCAGAAACATCAGCTTTGAAATCCGAGATAATGAAATTTTGGGCTTTCTTGGACCTAACGGAGCAGGCAAATCCACGACCATGAATATCATTGCCGGATACCTGCCATCCACGGAAGGAACTGTGACTGTCAACGGATTTGACATCACAGAGCAGGCATCCGAAGCGAAAAAAAGCATAGGCTATCTTCCGGAAATTCCGCCGGTTTATCCAGATATGCGAGTGGAAGAGTACATGAAATTTGTAGCCGGACTGAAAGGGGTCAGGCGTGGGGAAGTTTCCGCACAGGTAGAGAGTGCAATGGAACGCTTGCACATTTCAGATATGCGCCGGAGACTGATACGCAATCTTTCAAAGGGCTATAAACAGCGTGTAGGATTTGCGCAAGCGTTATTGGGCAATCCGAAATTATTGATTCTGGACGAACCGACAGTAGGACTTGACCCGGCGCAGGTGAGCGAAGTCCGGAAACTGATACTTGACCTGAAAAAAGACCATTCGATTATATTCAGCTCCCATATTTTAGCAGAAGTAAGTGCAGTATGTGAAAGAGTTGTCATCATCAACAAAGGCGAAATCAAAGCAATTGATACCATTGAAAATTTGGAAAGAAGTATGACAGCAAATACCATTTTAGATTTGACCGTAGACGGCGACACCACAAAGACGATACGTATTCTGAAAGATGTTCGTGGAGTGACGAAAGTTTCCGAACCGGAAGCCATTGGAGAGAATCGTTACCATTATCAGGTAGAGTTGGAAAGTGAACCTGTGAGAAATGAAATCATGTCGGCACTGGTAGCGAATCAGTTAGGAATTGTAGAAATGTCAATGGCGAAGCTGAGTTTAGAGCAGGTATTCTTGAAAGTGACGGAAAATTCCGGCAAAAAGCGTTCATCCTTGCAGGATTTGCTTGACGAGACGCCGGAAGCACCGGAAAACCCATATGATGCAGAATAGAGGAGGGTATGAGATATGTTTGCATTATATAAGAAAGAATTACAATCCTTTTTTTATTCGCCGTTTGCGTACGTACTGGCAGCGTTGTTTATGTTTATTTTCTCCATCAGCTTTGTAAGTTCCATTTCCGACTTAGGAAGCAACACATTGAAATTCTCATTTCCGAATATTTTCTATAATAATTTCTTTTACTTTATCTTTATCATACCGATTTTAACAATGCGTTCCTTTGCAGACGAGCGGAAAGGCGGAACGGAAGTATTATTATTGACAAGCCCGTTAAGCGTGACGAAAATAGTACTTGCAAAATTCTTGTCAGTAGTAACAGTGTTTTTATTCATGATGTTGACGACGTTATTTTTCCCGATATATGCATCATTCAGTGGGCAGGTAATGTGGTCATCACTGATATGTGTGTACATAGGCTTTTTCTTGTGGGGGTTAGTGTGCATTGCAGCAGGGTTATTGCTGTCATCCCTGACAGGGAATGCCATCATTGCAGCGGTTCTGGGAGAAATCGTTATGGAAGGATTATTATTCTTGGATACGTTTGCAGGTTCAGCCTTAGTGCAGTCCTATCCGAAATTCAATTCTGTTGTAGGCTGGTTTTCGATGCAGAGGAGATTTGTATATTTTTCGCAGGGAATGTTCCGGCTGGAAGACCTGATATTTTTCTTGAGTGCGGCGGCGGTCGTAATATGCTGGAATATTTTGAGCATTGAAAAACGCCGTTGGAGTCATCGATAAGGGAGGGGCTTTCACGATGGAACAGAAAACAACCACAGCCGGACAAAAGAGCCGTAAATTTTCCACCTATGCCACAATTATGGGAGCATTGGCATTAGCGATTGCAATACCCCTGAATTTACTGGCAAGCCGTTTAAATATCGTATGGGACATGACCCCAACAGGATTATATGAACTTTCGGACACAACCAGAAATTTCCTGAATGGACTGGACAAGCAGGTGAATTTTTATTTCCTGATGGATATGGACGTACTTTCCACAGATGATAACAGTATGGCACTTTATCACTCATTAGAGCAGTATGCCTCTTACGACAATATCAATTTCATTGATTTCGAGCCGGACAGTGACCCCGAACTGACAAAAAAATTGCAGGATGATGGTTACCGTCTTTCCCGTGGGGACATGGTAATTGAATGTGAAGGGCGAAGCAAGCACATTCAGGGAGTCAACATGTATCAATTCAAGACATCCACCAACGACAGCGGAAACACCGTTGTAGAGGAAGCCTATTTTACCGGAGAAAATTACATTACAGGTGCGATAGATGCCGTAGTAAGCGGACGTGATACCATCATATATTTTGTGACAGGTCACGGAGAAAAAACCCTTGAAAATGATTACACCACCCTGAATGCAAATCTCCAGAACCGAAACTATCTCGCACAGGAATTAGTACTTTCCACCGCCGGAGCAGTTCCGGAAGATGCAGCTGTAGTGATTTTTCCAGCTCCTCAGTCGGACATTTCGAACGACGAAAAGCGGATGCTGGATGAATATTTAGAAACTGGCGGAAACGTGTGTTTCTGGATGAGTCCGAACGATGCAGAAATGCGTTACAAGAACATTGAATCGATTCTGGACGAATTTTCTCTTGCAATGGATTACGACATTGTATCGGAGACAGATTCGAGCCTGCACATTTCGGGCGACCCCTACACCTACAGGGTAAATGTAGTAGCCTCAGAAGATGAGCTGGATTTGACCTCTGGAGTAATTGATATTGTAGATGCCGGAGCGATACCCTTTATGAGTAAGTCACGCAGTTTTTATGCGAAGATGGGCGCAGAGGATACCTCAGTAGTGACCGGCTCATTATTGCAGACAGTAGGGACACAAGATGCCCTTGGAAACGACACATCCACCGCAATCGGTGAACCCTATGGCGGAGATGACCCTTTAGCGGAAGAAATCAGCGGACAAGTGCTTGACCTTGCCATGTATGCAACAAGCACCCTGAAAAATGATGCCAAAGTAATGGTAATGGGAAACGCAGAATTTATTGATGATGTAAACGTAGCGCAGGACTATATGATTATTCCGGTGAATCTGATGCTTTCAGTATTTTCATGGATGTATGATAGTGATGTGGATATGGACATGGGCATAGCAGACAAAGAGCGCAGTTATGACACGATGGTAATGAATTCCGAAAAGGAAGCAAACACAACATCAGTAATATTCATGGTATTGCCGTTTGTAGTAGCCTTTGTTGGGGCAGGTGTATGGTTGAGGAGGCGTTATTCTTGAACACGAAGAAAACGAGAATCATCACCATCATTATGGCATTACTGCTGGTAGGAGCGATAGGGGGCTATATTGCCGTTGACAAATCGAAGACAGCAGAGGAAAACAAACTTGCACAGGAAAACGCAGAACTCAGGCTTTTCAATTTCAATTCTGACAGCATTTCGAAGATTGATTTTTCAAATGAGGAAGTGAATTATTCATTAGAGCTTTCCAGTGACGGTACATGGAACATCACAGAAACGAACTATACACATGAATTTCTGGTAAATTCCTATTATCTGAATAGTATTTGCAGTTACATGAGTGAACTGACAGCATTAAAGAAAATTGACATTGGAGAAAATTCACTTTCCGCCTATGGATTAGAAAACCCGACTGTTTTGACCTGTTCAGACGGAATCAATTCATACACTTTGTATTTAGGGGATGCATCCGCAACGCAGGAATATTATTATGTAATGCTGAATGACAAGGTATATGGAATTGATTATGACACAGGGGAAGTTTTAGCAGGAGGCACAGCATACCTGAAAGACCCCTATCTTGTGCCAGTAAGTGAGACAGAAATCACAGAAACTGCCATTCAGAAGAGTGGAGAGACCATTTTCTCTTTGGAAACGAGAGAAGACAATTTATGGCATATGCTTTCCCCGTTGCCGGAAGCGAACGTGAATTCAGCGCAGGTGAACTCATTTTTGACCTCAGTCACGAGAATTCAAGTAGAAGGCTATCCGGCATATGCAGAGGAAGTAAATCTGACAGAATACGGATTAGACAAGCCGGAATATGTATTCACAGTCGGCACAGCTGACAAGGAATATATTTTCAAGTTTGCGCCGTTCAGCGGAGAAGACAAGACGACGTATTTTGTGGAAGAAAGTACAGGACAGATTGGAACGATTCTGACGAATTCCATTGGATTTTTGGAAGCAAAGCCGGAGGAAATGTTAAGCACGAAGCCAATCAGCTTGGCATACGAAGATGCACAGGAATTGCAAGTGACAGTTGACAACCTGCATTTTGACATGAAAATGCATCATGCAGATGGAAAATACCAGCTTGATGAAATCCAGATAGATGAACTTGACAGCAACATCAACAATCTGTTCAAGAACCTGTATTTGACGGTGTCGAACATCAGTTACGAAGAAATGAAATTAGATGCCGAAATTCCGGAAGAAGCAAAGCCCACATGTGAATTTAATTTTGTCAGTCAGGACGGCACGGAAACGAAACTTTCCCTGATTCCGGCAGATGACACATTATACTATGCAATGATAAACGGAGAATACACCGGTTTCACCATCCGCAGACGTTCATTAAGCAGTAACACCGGAGTGTTGACATATTTCGAGAAAATCACAGATGCCCTCACAGAAGCCGGAATAGAATACACCCCGTCCGCCGTCATTTCCGAACCAGAACCAGACGAAGAAGAACAAGCCCCCGATTCCGATACCGAAGAAGAGCCGACAGAAATCATATCAGAAGAAACCATTTCCGAATAAAAATAAAAATCACCTGTTTTTCGGGCATTCCAGAAAAGCAGGTGATTTTTTGAATATTTAGTCAGGGAGAGCAGTAATTTCGTCAGCGATTTGTTTAAAAATAGGCGCAGCAGCATCATTTCCATAACCGCCGTCCTCAACGAAGACAGTAACAGCATATTTAGGTTGATGAATAGGGAAGAAACCAGTAATCCACGCATGACAAAGCTCAATATCTTCCTCGTCATATCGTCCGGTTTGAGCAGTAGAAGTTTTTGCACCAGCGAAAACGGTATCAGGGACAGCGTTGGAAGTATCACTTTCATTGATAGCGGCAATCATGAGATTTTGGAGGTAATAAGCAGCATTTTTCGGCAATGACTTGGCATATATAGGATTTTTTTCATTTTCGACAGTTTGGTTGTCGAGGGTATAGCCCTTGATGAGCCGTGCAAGGGGCATATTGCCATCATTGGCAATACCGCAGGTCATTTGAGTAATTTGCAGAGGGGTAGCGGTGAGAAGTCCCTGACCGAAGCAGAAATTAGCCATTTCAGCCGGAAGGGATAAATCATCAATATCAGGGAGAGAACCACTTGAGGAAATCAGGGATTTTGTCAGGGCAATTTGTGAACCAAATCCGAAACTTTGAGCAGTTTCGAGCATAATTCGAGGGTCAAGGTATTGGCTCAAATCAACGAAAAAGACGTTACAGGAATAAATCATAGCGTGTTTCATATCGACAATATCATGACCACGCCAGTCATGACAGCGGAAGACCTGATTTTTAATTTTAGTTTTTCCGGTGCAGTTGGTGAGAAAATTTGTCATATTGAGTTTATAGGCAGTAGCGCAAGTCATGAGTTTGAAAATAGACCCGACATTATACGCAGAAAGACAGCGGTTAAGGAAAGGGCTTTCAGGGTTATCAAGAGCATCAGCGAGATGATTGGAGTCATAAGAGGGAAAGCTGGTCATAGCAAGAATATCACCGCTTTCCACATCCATGACGACAATCGCCCCTTTTGGAATGTCCATATTTTCGCAGATTGCCTGAATACGGGAATCCAAAGTTGTGACGACACCGGCATTTTTATAAGCGATAGGGGAAATCACAGGTTCTTCCCCCATGAGAATTTGACCAAGTGCATCCGTGGTATAGGTGACAGTTGCAGTATCAGGGAGACTACGGAGAATCTTGTTATAATCAGCTTCAAGCCCAGTAACCCCTTCATGGTCACGAGTATAGCCGATAATATGTTGAGCGAGGGAAGAAGAATTTTGACGTTGAGGAATTTCCAGTACAGTAATTTCAGGACAGTCGAAATCATCAGTATCTACCCGACAAACAAAAGGTTCGCCATTTTGTAACCCCTCTAAGACGGGGTTCATTTCTTCAATATGAGGCATGAGTTCAGCAACACTTTGGAAAGTAGGAATAACAGAAGCATAGAAAGCGGTATCCTGATTGACAAGGGGGACGAAATTTCTGTCATAAATTGTGCCGTCCGCCTGACCGACTTTCATAGTTAATTGACTTTGATGAATAGCAGTTTCCAGAAGTTGGCTGTTCTGCATTTTGGCGGACAGGTTCGCCATAACGCAGGTATACCCCAAAATGAGGGATATGGCGAGTATCATCAATCTTTTTTCCATAAAAATCACTCCCATACTGTTTATGGATAGTATGGGAGGATTTGTATAAATTTATGCAATAAGAAACAGATTACCCCTCCAGCAGTACAGTAAAAGGGCCATCATTGCAAAGCTTGACTTCCATCATAGCCCCGAAAACCCCATGAGCGACTTTTTTAACCTGAGGGCGGAGCTGTTCGAGGAAAATTTCATAGAGATGTTCCGCAAGTTCAGGTTTTCCGGCATGAGAAAAGCTAGGACGGTTCTTTTTGCAGTCTGCATACAGGGTAAATTGAGAAATGACGAGAATTTCCCCGTCCACGTCTTTGATAGAGAGATTTGTTTTTCCGTCATTGTCGGAAAAAATGCGGATTTTGACGAGTTTATCCGCCAGTTTTCGGGCAGTTTCTTCAGTATCATTTTCACCGACACCGAGAAGAACGACATAGCCCTGTTGAATTTCTCCGACAATCTGATTTTCGACAGTAACAGAGCCCTCTGTTACACGTTGTACAACTAATTTCATAAAAAAATCACCTCAGCAATAATTATAACATAAATCCCAATGATTTGCAAGCAGTTGACAGAAAGTGATATTTGCAGTATAATAAATATAACGACTTTTGAAAGAAAGAAGGTGAGAAAATGGCAAAAAATCAGTTTGGATGGACAGAAGACGGTTCACTGATAATCTCCATGAAAGAGGAGCATTCAGGCAGTCACGAAGCGAAAAAAATCATCATCCCCGAAGGAACAGCCACTATAGAGGAGAATGCATTTTATGACCATTTCCGCCCTTTGCAGGTGAATGCATTCACGATACCGGACACAGTGACGACCATCAAAGCGAGAGCATTCCGGAATTGCCGGAACTTGACAGCGATTGTAATACCCGAGGGAGTAACAAGTATTGGAGATGAAGCATTTGCGGAGTGTGTTCAGTTACGGTCAGTGACAATTCCACAGAGCCTGACAAGTTTGGGGAAGGATGCTTTCACAGGGGCACCATGGCTGAAAAAGCAGATAAAATTTTTCCGGAAATTCCAGATGTTAGGAAAGAATATACTGTTGCAGTACACTGGACAGGATTCAAAAGTAACAATTCCGAAGAATGTAAAGTACATTGCAGGCGGAGCATTTGCGAAGCAGGAGCAATTGATTTCAATAGAAATACCGGAGCATGTGCAGGCAGTAGGGAACGGAGCATTTTTCCACTGCATGAACCTGAAAGAAATCAAAATAGCCGGAAACGTGCGGACATTAGGGGAAGAATTATTTTCCGGCTGTACGTCATTGCAGAGGGTAGAATTGCCGGAGGACTTGCAGAAATTGAGAGAAGGGACATTTCGGGACTGTACGAGCCTGAAAGAAGTGATATTTCCAATAGGCTTGACAGAAATCGGGGAAGAAGCGTTTCAGGGGTGTGCCGTACTGACCGAATGCAAATTGCCGGATACAGTGCGGGTGATAGGGGAATCAGCGTTCCGGAATTGCAAAATGTTGAGAGAATTTCATTTCCCGAAGCGGTTAGTATCCGTGAACGACCGCACATTTGAGGGGTGCAGGAGTTTGCAGAGGGCAGAATTGCCGGAGGCAGTCTGTAGTATAGGAGAGAGTGCATTTTCTGGCTGTCATTCGCTGGAGGGCGTGCACATTCCAAAAGAAGTGCGCTTTTTGGGAAGAAGAGCGTTTTATGAATGTAAAAGTTTGAAAGAAGTGACCATACCGGAGAACATTCCGGAAATTCCGGAGGATGCATTTGAATATTGCACATCTCTGGAAACCGTTGACATTTGTGCAGGAGTAGAGCGGATACAGCAGAAGGCATTCAAGTGCTGTACAAGTCTGCATACTGTTACGATTGGGGACGGCATGAAGCAGATTGATGCAGACGCTTTTCGAGCTTGCACAGCATTAGAGCAGGTACAAATTCCTGAAACGGTGGAGCAGTTCGGGGAAAATGTATTTTACTCTGTTCCATGGTTCAGAAGAAATCCGGAAACATTCTTGATTTTGGGGAGAGGAATTCTAATGGCGTACCGTGGCAAAATGACACACGTCAGAATTCCTGAAAACGTCCGCAGAATTGAGGGGCACGTTTTCAATGTATCGAACCGACCCAAAATCATGACATTGACAGATAATATTGAAAGCATGGAAATCCAATACATTCCGGGTTTGACTTTGATTCTGCAAAGAAAAGGTCACAGCATCAGATTCAAGATGGATGACAAGCATTATCAGGCTGGCAGGGATGAAGAAAGGGTATTTGAATTTTGGCAGAAAAAGCACATCATCACAAGACATCAGATTTTCCATGAGATGAAAGACCCGATTTATAAATTCCCCATAGCGATTTTGATGTATCTGACCGAACCGGAGGACGAATTTTATAATTATTACGTCCGTAGGAATGGAATGGACTTATTGCAGTATATGATACAGCATAGTGACATAGAAAACCTGAAAGAGTTCACTGAAAAGGGGTTCATCAATGCAGAAAACATTGATGAGTTAATCAATATTGCAATTGAATCCTCTCAGCATGGTGGGAGTTTGGAAGTGCAATTATTTTTGATGGATTACAAGCGAAATCAAATCGGTTATGAAAGTATAGAAGATGTGATAGCAGGAGCATTCAATTTGTGACAAGAATTTGTTCATAAAATATCTTGTATTTTCATATAAAATGTGTTACAATAAAAGAATAAACGATTTTTGGCATTCAGAAAGGATGATAAATCATGCCACATATTACAATTAAAATGTTAAAAGGGCGTACAGAGGAGCAAAAAAGAATAGCCTCTGAAAAATTAGCTTCCGCATTAGTAGAAGCAATCGGGTGCAATCCGACACATGTTTCAGTATCAGTGGAAGATTTCACACCGGAGGAATGGCAGGAGCAGTACAAAAAGGAAGTAGCAGAAAATGAATATCTGGTATTAGAGCCGGACTATGACCCGAAGGAGCTGTTAAAATGAGTTACATTCTGGCATCAGGTTCACCGAGGAGACAGGAGCTGTTGAAACTCATCACGGAAGATTTCATTACCCATCCGGTGGATGCAGACGAGACATTGCCGGAGGGAATGCCGGTAGAAATGGCATCAGCATTTTTAGCAGACAGGAAAGCAAAGAAAGCCTCTGAAATTTTTCCGGAAATGGTAGTAATTGGCTGTGATACAGTCGTAATTTTGAATGATGAAATCATGGGCAAGCCGAAAGACCGAAACGACGCATTTCGGATGCTGAGAAGTCTTTCCGGCGAAGTACACACCGTGATGACTGGAGTATCATTGTACTTAGGCAGTCAGACGACAGTATTTACAACAGAAACGCAGGTAGAATTTTATCCTCTTTCGGATGAAGAAATCAACGCATATTTGGACACAGGCGAACCGTTTGACAAAGCCGGAGCATACGGCATACAGGGGAAAGGTTCACTGTTAGTCCGTGCGATAGAAGGGGATTATTTCAACGTGGTAGGTTTGCCGGTTTCAGCATTGGCAAGGCATCTGAAAGCCTTTGAGAGAGCGGTAGCACGTCCGAAAATCCATATCAACCGGAAATGATTTTAGAAACAAATTTACATATAGAGGGGGAATAATATGGCTTCTGCAAATCCGGTAAAAACGTCTTTATCAGAAGACGACATTACAGAAGTAACCCTGAAACAGCTCCGGGAGAATAAAGAAGGAGTGACAAGTTACCCGATTCTTGATTTTGACGAAAGAGCGATGAAACTTCTTTGTGATGGTGTAAAAGAGACATTAAAGTATAGTAAAATCATTCCGGCAGGCGGAAAAGGCTATGAGATGGCGAAGCGAGCCTTTGACATTGTAGTGTCAGCGTGTGCATTGACAGTATTGGCAATCCTATTAGGGGCGGTCATGTTATTGATATATCTGGATGATAAGGGCAACCCGATATTTTCACAAGTCCGTCTGACAAAAGAGGGGAAGCCGTTCAGGATGTATAAACTTCGTTCAATGTGCATAGATGCAGAACAGCGTTTTGCAGAAGTGCAGAAAGAAAACCAGAGTGACGGAATCGCATTCAAAGCGGAAGACGACCCCCGAATCACGAAAATTGGAAAATTCATCCGGAAAACGTCGATTGACGAGTTACCGCAGTTTTGGAACGTGCTGAAAGGGGATATGTCGTTAATAGGACCTCGCCCGCCGTTACCGAGGGAAGTGGTATTATACACCCCCGAACAGATGGATAGACTGTTAGTGAAAGGCGGATTAGCCTGTATATGCCAGACCGAGGGGCGCAGTGACATGAATTTTGACAAATGGGTCAGAACCGATATTGAATACATCAAGAACCGCAGTGCCCTGTTTGACTTGAAATTGATAGGTAAAATGATAACAGCAGTACTTCTCCAGAAGGGGGCAAAATGACCATATTCAGGAGGTGACGGAATTTGAATGCAGAATTGATAATAGGGCTGTTTTTGTTGGGATTCATTATATTTTTTACAATTAGGAGTTTTTGGGCGATGAAAACAGACCCCGACAAAGCCGAAAAAAAGCAAAGAGATGAAAAATCCGAAAAGAAGACGGAATTTTTATTTGATGTTTTGATTGTTTTGGGAGCACTCATCATTCACGTAGGCGGATTGTTAGGAAATCAGATGTTCTTGTGTTACATAGCAATAGGCTGTGCGATATTTGTCGCAGTAGGAACGATTCGAGTAATGCATACCACCCCCACAGCCCCTGAACCCACCCCGACAACCGAAATGAAAAAAGCCGTCATTCCCTACGGAAATATCAGCATAGAACAAATGGCATTTTATGAATGTTATCATTTGGGAGAAGTCGAAATTCCGGATACAGTCACCACCATAGGCGAAAAGGCTTTTTACAATTGTCGCCGTTTGTACAAAATGGAATTACCCCCATATTTAGAGCGGATTGAAGCAAATGCATTTTGTTATTGTCAAGCGGTATTTGAATGGAAAATACCGTCCACAGTGAAATATATAGGCGAATGTGCCTTTTTCAAGGTAGGCTTTGCAAAAATTGACCTCCCCGAAAACATTGCAGAAATCGAAATCAAATACGGTGCATTTTCCAGAGGTAGTTATTTATGTTTCACCAGAAACGGACGGAAATTTGATTTTGAATTGCATAATGCATGGCAGGAAAAGCCCGAAGAACAATCATTAGCGGAATTTCTGAAAAATCCCACAGCGGAGACATTCCGGAAAATGAAGCAATCCTATTATAAAATTCCGCTGTCATTGGGTTATTACGATATTGATAAAAGTATCAGAAACTATCTGAAAGGCTGTATACAGCAAGTTGTACCGGAACTGATACATAAGAAAGAATTGGAAACGATTTCCATGTTGCTGAATGACGGCATTATCACCAAGAAAAATATTGACAATTTCATTGACCTAGCCATTGACGAAGCCCAGAAAGGCGGTTCGTTTGAAATACAAATGCTTTTGACAGATTACAAAGCGAAACATTTTGGTTTTGAAAGCATAGAGGACAGATTCAGATTGTGAGGTGTTGAACATGAGATTTCACATTGAAGATAATACCTTGAAATCATACAAGGAGAAAGCCGGAGTGACAGAAATCATGATTCCGGATAATGTAACAGTTATCGGGGACAAGGCATTTCAGCTTTGCACGGACTTGAAAACAATAGTAATTCCTGAATCTGTAACAGTGATAGGGGAAAGGGCGTTTCGGCTGTGTGCATATCTGAAAAATGTGACCTTACCGGAGAGTGTAACGACCATCAAGGACAGTGCATTTTATGCCTGTAAGGGTTTGAAGGAAATTTCCATTCCGGAGAACGTCTGTAAAATCGGGAAAGAAGCCTTTGCAAGCTGTACAGGACTGAAATGCATTACAATTCCGGATGGAATGACGACCATTGAAGAAGAGACCTTTGCAAAATGCTCCAGTCTGACAAGGGTAAATATACCGGACAGCGTGACCAGAATCAATAACGGCGCATTTGCAAATTGCAAATGCTTAGTAAGAATCAACATCCCGAACACAATCGATTATATTGGATTTGGGGTATTTGAAAACTGCATCAGTCTTTCAAGGGTGACACTTCCGGAGAAAATCACCATCATTGAGCCATACACATTTTACGGATGTTTAAGCCTGAAAAATATGGTAATACCGGAGCATGTAGAAAAAATCAGTCAGTTTGCATTTGCAGGTTGCAGGAGTTTGAAAACGGTAGTAATCCCCTCCAGTGTAAAGAAAGTAGGAGCGAATGCCTTTTTTGAGTGCAGGAATCTGAAAAGCATCACCCTGAAATTGGAGAACGGGAATATTTTTGAAATTGACAATTTTGAGGAAATGTGCAAGTACGAAAACCCTGACAAAATAGCAGACACATTGATGTTGGTACTGTTCGGGAAAGATTTTTCACAGCGAATGCACCATGACATAAAATACAAGCTGATACTGGATTATTTCATAGCATCCGGCGACAAGGGCGCAGAAGCCTATATGAAAGAAAATTTCATCAGTTTTGTAGAGCATTTCATTCGTTTAGGGGACATTGACCACATACAAAGTTTAATAGAACACGCTGATTTTTTCACGCAGGAGAATATAAACCGTTTCATCACATTAGCCATAGACGTAGCGCAGACGGGCGGACTATTGGAAATACAGTTAGTTTTGACAGATTACAAAGCAAAGCATTTCGGATTTGAAAGTGTTGAGGAAAGATTCAAACTGTGAGGTGAAATCATGGCATTTCAAATAAAAGACAATATTTTATTGAGATACATCCCCGACGAAGGTCAGACGAAAGCGGTCATTCCGAGAGGAGTAGAAGAAATTGCAGACAAGGCATTTTCTGACTGTTACGGTTTGGAATCGGTATTCATTCCAAACGGAGTGAAGCGAATCGGGCGAAAAGCATTCTACCACTGTTGGAATATGCAGAAAATCAACATTCCGGAAACGGTGACAGAAATCGGTGAGGAAGCGTTTTATCATTGTGAATCGTTGAAAGAAATGCAATTGCCGGAGAATCTGCAAATAATAGGGAAATATGCCTTTGCAGGGTGCAAAATCAAGGAAATTACCATTCCGCCCTTAATAGAGGAAATCAGTGCAGGATTATGCAGTGAATGCAAGGAATTGAAGCTCATCACAATGCCGGAAACAATCAAACACATTGGAGATAATGCATTTGAACATTGTAAGAGTCTGAAAAAATTCACATTCCCCGAAAATTTGCAGAGTATTGGACAATATGCTTTTTCGTCATGTGGTTTAGAGGGAGTTTTGAATTTACCTTCAAATCTGCAAACAATGGAAGAGTATGTATTTTATGGTTGTTACAATCTGGAAAAAGTAATCATTCCGCAGAGTGTCAAAGAAATAAAGCATTGTGCATTGCCAAACACTACTAAAACAAAAATATTCATTCCCCATACTTCCATTGAAATGGGCTTATGTTGTTTTCATGCGGGACAGAAAGTATTTTTCCGCAAAAATGAGAAGTGTTTTATTGTAGTGCTGAAAGGTGAATGGTTAAAAGCATCCCTTGAAAGAGATTTGTCATTTTTCTTACAGCACCCAACATTTGGCACATTTGAGCAAATCCGAGTGGAGCAGTACAAACAGGCGGTAGCAATCGGCTTTTATGACGAAATCCCCAGAATCAGGGAATATTTAGAAAGCCATATTGCAGAAGCAATCAAAATTTTGATAGACGAAAAGCAAGTAGAAACGATTTCCATTTTGTTAAATGATAGAATTATCACGAAAGAAGCGATTGACCCCATCATAGAATATGCGATTGAATCGGCACAGAAAGGGGGTTCGCTGGAAATCCAGACCCTGTTATTGAACTACAAAGCGGAGTATTTAGGATTTGAAAGTGTGGAAGAGAGATTGAAACTATAACAAAATTCCGGTGGAGAGCTTGACATTCTGCCGGAATTCTGTTATACTATAGGTGTATGTGTGGGGAGAATCCCCCATAGATAAAGTTAAAAATTGGAGTGATAACAATGGAATGGCGTGGATTAAATGACCTGCGAGAGCAGTTCCTCTCATTTTTCGAGAGTAAGGGACATACCCGAATGGCGAGTTCCTCACTGATACCGCAGGGCGACAAGAGCCTTTTGCTGATTAACTCAGGAATGGCACCTTTGAAGAAGTATTTTTTAGGGCAGGCAGTACCGCCGAATGTGAGAGTGACAACCTGTCAGAAGTGCATCAGAACCCCCGACATTGAGAATGTAGGAAAGACCGCAAGACACGGCACATATTTTGAAATGTTGGGCAACTTCTCATTTGGCGACTATTTCAAGAGAGAAGCCATCAATTGGGCATGGGAATTCTTTACCAAGGTTTTAGAGTTGCCGGTTGACAAACTGCATTGTTCCGTATTTCAGGATGATGACGAAGCCTACGACATCTGGACAAAAGAAATCGGAGTTGACCCCTCCCACATGGTACGCATGGGGAGAGAAGACAATTTCTGGGAGCACGGTTCTGGACCTTGCGGCCCCTGCTCAGAAATCTATTTTGATAGAGGCGCAGAAAAAGGCTGTGGAAGACCAGATTGTCATGTTGGCTGTGAGTGTGACAGATTTGTAGAAGTATGGAATCTGGTATTCAGCCAGTTTGATTCAGATGGCAACGGCACATACACGGAGATGGAGCACAAAAACATTGATACCGGCATGGGCTTGGAGAGATTAGCATGTGTCATGCAGGGCGTTGACAACCTGTTTGAGGTTGACACGGTGCAGAACATCATGAAGCACATTTCCAGAATTGCAAATGTGAACTATCATGAAAACCATGATACAGATGTATCATTGAGAGTTATCACCGACCACATCAGAAGCACGACTTTCATGGTAGGCGATGGGGTGTTACCGTCTAACGAAGGCAGGGGCTACGTATTGAGAAGACTGCTGAGACGTGCCGCAAGACATGGGCGCATGATAGGCATTAAAGGCACATTCCTGCATGAAGTCTGTGACACCGTGATTGACGAGAACAAGAACGCATACCCTGAATTAGAGGAACATCGTGCTCGTATCAAGAAAATCATTCAGGTAGAAGAAGAAGCCTTTGCAAAGACGATTGACAAGGGCATGGAGCTGTTAAATGAAGTCATGGACAATGCGAAAACCAAGACATTGGCTGGCGAGGATGTATTCAAGCTGGCTGATACCTATGGATTCCCCTTTGATTTGACGGTAGAAATCGCCGGAGAGCGTGGATTTGACGTAGACGAAGAGGGTTATAGAGCATTAGTGCAGAAACAGCGTGAATTGGCGAAAGCAGACCACGCATCCAAAGCAAGCAGTTCATGGGCTGATAATTCCATCAAATTGGAAGTACCAAAGACGAATTTTGTCGGCTACACTGAAAATGAGGTATCCGCACAGATTGTGGCAATTGTAAAGGAGCAGGAAATCACCGAGACAGTCAGCGAGGGAGAAAATGCAGTGATTGTACTCGACAAGACCCCCTTGTATGCAGAGAGTGGCGGACAGGCTTCAGACCATGGAAAGATTTATACAGATTCCGGAGTATTCAAAGTAAGTGCGGTAACAAAGGATGAAGACGGACATTTCCTGCATTTTGGCAAGCTGGAAAGCGGAGTATTGAACGTTGGAAACACTGTAACAGCGAAGTATTGCAAGAAGTTCAGAAATAACGTAATGAGAAACCACACATCCGCACACTTGTTGCAGTCGGCATTACGTCAGGTATTAGGCGAGCACGTGCATCAGGCAGGACAGCTGGTAAATGATAAGGCTTGCAGATTTGACTTCTCACATTTTTCAGCCATGACGACCGAAGAAATTCAGAAAGTGGAAAATCTTGTCAACAGCTGGATTTTGGAGGGCATACCCGTAGAAGTAAACGAAATGCCGATTGACGAAGCAAGGAAATTAGGAGCAATGGCATTATTTGGCGAGAAGTACGGTGATGTTGTCAGAGTGGTAAAGGCTGGAGATGTATCAGTAGAATTTTGTGGAGGTACGCACGTACCGAACACAGCGAATATTGGCTTATTCAGAATCATTTCTGAAAGTTCTGTTGCATCTGGTGTGCGCAGAATTGAAGCCGTGACAGGTGCAGGAGTGTTAGAACTCATCAACTCTATGCAAGCAACCATCAATGAAAGTGCCAAGGCATTGAAGCTGAACAATCCGAGCGAACTTCCTGCAAAGTGTGTAGCATTGACAGCACAGTTGAAGGAAACGGAAAAGACCGTTGAGACGTTGCGCCAGAAGATGGCAGGCAGTGCAATTGATGACCTTTTCAAGAGTGCCAAGGAAGTGAAGGGCATTCAGGTAATCGGCACGACCGTAGAGGGCGCAAATGCAGATATGTTGCGCAAGATGGGCGACCAGATTAAGAGCACCGACAAGCCGGTAATTGCAGTATTAGCAGGAATTGGCGGAGAAAAGGGACAGCTTTATTGTGCAGTGACAAAGACAGCACAGGAAAAGGGCGCACACGCAGGAAACATTGTGAAGAAATTGGCATCCCTGACAAACGGCAAGGGAGGCGGAAGACCTGATTCTGCAATGGCAGGAATCGGCGACCAGAGTCTTGTGAAAGAAGCATTGAGCCAGTTAGAAAGCATTGTATCCGAATTTATCAAGTAAGGAGTTGTAACAAATGGACAAAGACTGTTTATTCTGTAAAATTATTGCAGGGGAAATCCCCTCAGCGAAAGTATACGAAGACGAATATGTATACGCATTCAAGGACATTCAGCCGATAGCACCCATTCACTATCTGTTCGTACCGAAAACGCATATTTGCTGTGCGAAGAAGATAACACCAGAGAATTCACAGGCAGTCCAGAAAATTTTTGAAGCGATTGCAAAAGTATCCGCAGACGAGAATATTGAAAGCTATCGGATTATTAACAACTGCGGAGAAGATGCCGGACAGAGTGTCATGCACCTGCATTTCCATGTATTAGCAGGTACAAAGATGGGCTGGGGCAAGCAGTCTCTGGGCTGATATAAGGAGTAAACCATGTCTGAATATTATGAAATGAAAATTGCCGGACTGGACAGGAAGCTGAAAAAATGTGCTGTCAATGAAAAGCTGGACATAGCAGCATTTATCATGTTTTCAGATGTAGAAGTTACAGTGAAGAGTGCAGAACAGCTGTTAGCGAAGAGTCCGGAATTTGATGTTATCATCACAGCGGAGAGCAAAGGCATACCGTTAGCGTATGAAATGGCAAGACAGAGCGGAAAGAATTATGTAGTTGCTAGAAAGTCAATAAAGCTGTATATGCAGGACGTTGTTTCTGTCAGGGTAAAATCCATCACGACAGCGAACGAACAGACCCTGCATTTGGATGGTGAAAAAGCGGAGCTGTTAAAGGGAAAGCGAGTTTTAATCGTAGATGATGTAATCAGCACAGGAGAATCCCTGAAAGCATTGGAAGCCCTTGTGAAGCAGTCCGGCGGTGAAATTGTCGGAAAAGTGGCAGTATTGGCAGAAGGCGACGCAGCGAACCGAGAGGACATTATATATCTTGACCCGCTCCCCCTGTTTTTCAAGGACTAATGAAGCGACCTGCGTTATACATAGGAGTGCCGTTTATTGCTGGTTTAATAATATCAGCAATAGTGGTAAGGCAGTTATGGGCGATAGCCTGCGGAGTGGTGACACTGACAGCAGGGGCAATATTGTTATGGCGTAGGGATTTGTGGAAATATGTACTTCTCAGCACGTTGTCATGTCTGACAGCGTGCTGTGTCTATTGGTACGCAGATTTCGAGGCAGAAAATCTCATGAAGTCGATACCAGAGGAAAAGAGCACATTCACGGGCAAAATCATAAACGTGTCAGAATCTGACAGCAATTGGACAGCATACACACTGGACGGCAGTTTTGACAGCGGAGTGAAAGCGAAAGTGACGGTTTCGCTGGAGTACATGAAATTTCTCTACGGTGATATTTTGACAATTGAGGGCACACCAGCCCGAACGAAAGGAAACTATCTGTACAATGAAGAATACTATCGTTCAGAGGGAATATTTTTCACATATGGCTTTGATGCGGAGCTGAAAGAGTATTACACCCCCGAAAAGCCGGATTTAAGAACCATCATTCGAAGATGGCGGAACACAATGACAGAGCGGATACATGACAGCATGGAGAGAGAAACGGCATCCATGTTGACAGGAATGTTATTCGGGGATAAATCGGGATTATCGGGCAAAAGTAAGAGCGCACTATATCGGATGGGAATCGGGCACATCATGGCAGTATCGGGCTTGCATCTGGATTTTTTAGCAGTAATCGTGGCATGGATACTGGGAAGGCTGAACGCAGACAGAAGAGTAAAATTTGGGGTATTGGGAATATTATGTCTGTTGTTTGTGATATGTGCAGGGGAAACGGTATCAGTCAGGCGAGCGTGCATCATGGTATTGATAGGGCAGTCAGCAGGGGTATTTTTCAGGACACCGGACAGCCCCACATCCCTGAGCATAGCCATGTTGATATTAGGCATAGAAAATCCGTTTATCATTCACAGTGCATCATTTTGGTTGTCATGCAGTGGAGCGATGGGCATAGGGATGATTGCACCATACATGACGAAAAATCTAAAGGAACAAACACCGATACGGAGCATATTTGCAAAAGTAATTTCAGGATTTTGGGTATTTATGGCAGTTCTTCCGGCAAGTGCGGTATATTTCAATGAAATTTCGTTGATAGCACCATTGAGTAATTTAATATTGACACCCCTCTGCATGATTGCAATGGGTTTAGGAGTGACAGCGGTTTTAATAGGAGCAAAGGGAAAATTTGCGGAGTGGCTGTTATTGAGTGCAGAAGTGATAGAAAAGTGGGTGCTTGGAATATCGGGGAAGATTTCAGAATTATCATGGACGCATACCGGAACAGGTTCAGGCAAAGTGATATTTTTGATAACGACCGGAATAATATTGATATGTTTATGTCACATGATGGGGAAGAGCCGAAAATTGACAACCATCACAGCAATAATAACAGTAATCGTGACAGCAGTCATTCCGGCGATTTTCCACGCATATGAATATGAAGATTTACGCATAGCCATATTAGGGAGCGGAAAGAATTGTACAATCGTACTGACGAACGGAGACGAAAGCGTGATATTTGACATGAGCAGTTCCTCACAGGGGGCATCATATGCCTCAGCGTATCTTGCAAGAGAGGGAGCGAGGACGGCGCAAGAAGTATATTTATCGCATCCGACAAGAATGAATATCCAGCGATACAGCCAATATTTTGAGCCGGAAATTTGTATTTTGAAAGAAACGGCATTATTTGGGGAATATCGGAAAATGACACACAAAGAGATGTTATTTCACGGGGCGAAAGTGACAGCTGAACCGGAAAAGCTGTTGATTGAGTATGGGGAAATTGAATATCTGTGTACGAAAAGTGGATTACTGGAGGACGACGACCAGCCGGAAATACTGACGATATTTGGATACAGTGAAAAGCCCTTGACGGAGAGCGGAATCATGATAATACTTGACGAAAGCACCCCCTACATAGAGGACAGCCATACATACATAGGTGAAAACAATCTGGAAATCACAATCAGAACAGACGGCAAAAGCCGAGTAAGGAGATTATATGCCAGTACTTGATATAAGAGGTTTGAACGAGCATTTGAAAGGGAAGCACTTTTCGAATCTGTACTACTGTTATGGAAGCGATATTTTTCAGGCAGAGCAATGCACGAGGAAAATCATCAAAGCTGTAACAGGCGGAGAGCCGGACAGCGTGACAAAATTTGACGGCACAGCCCTTGACGTGAGCATCCTTGCCGACGAAGCGGAATTATGCCCGATGTTTTCAGATTATAACTGTATCTGGATACATGATTTGAACATGGAATCAGTTCGGGAGGACGTGCGGAAAGCGGTCAGGAGTATAGCAGAGCACGTTGCAGAGCAGACAATCATCATATTTGACGTGACAGGCTTTGACATTTATGGAGGCAAGACAGGCAAGAACAAAAAGCCGACAGCGAAAAACAAAACGCTGATTGATTATATCGGGAAAAAGGGGATTGTATGCTGTACCGAGCCGAAGACCGTCAGCCAGACAGCGACAGATTTAATGGCAATAGCAAAGAAAAACGGTTGTACAATGGAAAAGCCGACAGCAGTCACGCTTGCAGAGCAGTGCAATTGTCAGTCATTGCAGATGCAGCAGGAGATGAGTAAGCTGTGTGCATATGCAGACGGCGGAGAAATCACCATGCAGATGATACAGGAGCTTGTCACGCCCCAGCTGGAAACGACGGTTTACGCCTTAACGAATGCCGTCTTACGGCACAAGGCGAATGATGCCATGAAAGCAGTCGACGAATTATTATCAATGCGGGTAGAAATGCCGTACTTGATGGCAACCATAGCCGGAAGTATGATAGACATACAGAGGGCAGTCATAGCGAAGCAGTCAGGGAAAACGGTAGATGATGTGATGAGCGATTTTTCTTATAAAATGCGTTTTGCAGTAGAGAATGCATTCCGCAACAGCATGGGAGAAACGTCGGAGCATCTGACGAAATGCCTTTGCCTGTTGAGGGATGCAGAACAGCGGATGTATTCAGGCGCAGTAGATGAAAGGGTAGTATTTGAAAAAACCATAGTAGAAATGCTGAGGAGGTGAAAAAATGCTCCAAATCAAGCAAGCAATCATAGTAGAAGGAAAGTATGACAAAATCAAATTAGATTCATTGGTAAAAGCGGTCATCATCCCAACCCACGGATTTCACATTTTTAAAGACCCTGAAAAGCTGGAATTGATTAGATGGTATGCGAAAACGACAGGTATATTGATTCTGACGGATTCCGACAGGGCAGGCTTTAAAATCAGGAGCTATCTAAGGGGAGCGATTTCAGAGGGAAGTATAAAGAATATCTACATTCCGGA
>DGHF01000152.1 GCA_002392545.1 Ruminococcus sp. UBA3855 | reverse complement strand
AACTTGGCAGCGGCGGTCAGGGTATCGTTTATCTTGTAGAATTCAATGATATGCAGTATGCATTGAAGTGGTATGATGTTGACAAGATGAAAAATCCTCCTGAATTCCGAAAAAATATCGCCAATAACATCAATGACGGTGCACCGAGTAAAAAATTTCTCTGGCCAAAGTATTTGACGAAGCCTTTTTCGGACAGTGAAAGTTTCGGTTATCTGATGGATGTCAGACCGCAGGGGTATGATTCATTTGTTGACATTTTGAATACTTACAAACTGGACATTGACCCCCTGACAGGTCGTGGTGTGAAAGCCCCTGTACAGTTCAGAAGCCTGTATGCAATGATTACCGCAGTTATCAATATTGTAAATGCATTCCGTCAGTTGCATCGTGCCGGAAAGAGTTATCAGGACTTGAACGACGGTGGTTTCTTCATCAATACCAATACTGGTGACATTCTCGTCTGCGATTGCGATAATATCGCTCCTGATGGTTCTAACTTTGGTATCGGCGGTAAACCGGGGTATATGGCTCCTGAGGTAGTCCGTGGTATTGAAAAGCCGAATGTACAGACCGACAAATATTCTCTTGCCGTTGTTCTGTTTAAGCTTTTGTTCCGTGGTGACCCGATGGAAGGACAGAAGGTTGTCAAGGATATTTGCCTGACGGAATCTTCCGAACTGAAGCACTACGGAAAAGAAGCCGTTTTCGTGTATGACCCGAATGATGATTCTAATCGTCCGGTCAGGGGCATTCACGATAATGTTATCAAGTTCTGGAAAATTTATCCGGAATATATCCGTGAAGCGTTCATTCGTTCCTTTACCGTTGGGGTCACAGAGCCCAACAAGCGTATTATTGAGAACGAATGGCAGAAACTTTTCATCCGTCTTCGTGCTGAAATTATCCCCTGCGCATGTGGTCGCACGAATTTTGCATCAATGTTTGAGGATATGGACGGCATGGCTTACAGATGTAAGAAGTGCGGAGCAGAGTTTGTGACAATCGGATTCAGCAACCGTGATTACCGTATTCCACTGTATCTGGGCTGTAAGTTCTATGCATGTGAAACAGAGGAAATGTCTGATGATTTCCAGACAGTTACCGGCGAATTGGTAGAAAACAAGCTGAAACCCGGAATGCTGGGTATCAAGAATCTTTCACGGAAGACATGGCAGGCTAAAATGCCGGATGGTAAATTTTATCCTGTCGCTCCGGGGAAAGGTTTTCCGCTGTGGGGCGGTATTGTCATTGATTTCGGCAAAATCAAAGCAAGAATCAATGATGACGATGACGAAAGCGCATCATAATTACAGCGAAATACACTGAGAAAAGGAGAAAAAACATGAGTGATGAATTGATGGAATATTACGATGATGACGAAGAGTTCGCAGACTTCGACGAAGACGATGATGACCCGCTGAATGCGACGGGTGTCTCAAGAAAGAGCTTGGTCATCTTTTTCCTGATTGATACTTCCGGCAGTATGAAGGGCACAAAAATGGGCGAACTGAATACCGTTATGGAAGAACTGATTCCGGAAATCCGCCGTGTCGGTGAAGCTGATACTGATGTGAAAGTTGCTGTTCTGACTTTCTCGAATAGTGTTATGTGGATGTATTCCGAACCGATTTCAATTGAGGATTTTGAATGGACACGTCTGAGAGCAGACGGCGTTACAAGTATGGGTGCAGCATTCAAGGAGCTTTCTGTCAGAATGTCCAGAAACAGCTTCCTGAACTCTCCCTCCCTTTCTTTCGCCCCTGTTATCTTCCTGATGACAGACGGCTACCCCTCCGATGATTACAAAGAGGGCTTGAAGGTATTGCAGAAAAATACATGGTACAGATACGGACTGAAAACAGCTTTAGGTATCGGAAAAGAAGCCAATGACGATATGCTGGCAGAATTTACCGGTACACCTGATACAGTCGTACACGCTTATTCCGGCGGACAGCTTGCACATCTGATTAAGATTATCGCTGTTACCTCTTCACAGATTGGCTCTAAGAGTATGACTCTGGCTGATGAGGGCGGTCGTGAGCTGGCTATGGAAGACGTATACGAAAGCAAACAAAAACTTCTCGGTCAGCAGATTCAGGAAATCGTGAAATCTGAGGGTTACGGCGACGGCTCTGTTCCCTTCGATACAGGGTGGTAAACCGGATGAAGCAGATTGGGAAAGGAGGTGTCTGCGATGTATAGTGGACTGTATCATACTATTATCGGTCAGAGCCATGTTGCAAAGGGGACAGTTTGTCAGGATGCATCCGGTTTCAGAGCAACAGAATATTATGCACTCGCCGTAGTTGCGGACGGACACGGCAGCAAAAAGCATTTCCGCAGTGATGTAGGCTCAAAGTTTGCAGTAGCTGCGACGTTGGATGCAGTGGCGGAATTTTACGAAGACCCAGAGGAGTTTGAGTCCAATCTTGAAGAAGACCCGAAAAAGGTAATCCGGAAGCTGGAAAAGAATATTATTCTCCGCTGGAATACGGCTGTCAGGGAACATTTCCGGCAGTATCCCGTTACAGATGCGGAAAGGCTTCCTTTTACAGATGAACAGTTCAGGGCGATTCGTCTTGAGCAGATTTACGGAACAACTCTGATTGCTGCAATTCTCGGAAGGGAATTCACGTTCGGAATTCAGATTGGTGACGGCAGTCTTGTTGTGATTGATGAAGATGCAGAGGCGGATATGCCGATTATTGATGATGAATCCGCCCCCGCAAACCTGACCGCTTCCATGTGTAATTCCAATGCGATTGACCTTTTTAACAGCTTTTACATGCCTGACCAAGCATTGGCGGTGTTTGTTTCAACAGACGGTCTTTACACTTCATTCCGAAGCGGTGAAGATTTTCTGGACTATCATACCATTATTGCAAGTCATCTTGACAAGCCGGAGGCTTTCAATGCTGTTGTCAAGAAGAATCTCACAAAGCGTACCCATTTCGGCACACAGGATGATATTTCTCTTTCAGTTGCCTATAATCTTGAAATGCTGGATGACGGCATCATGGAGCTGAAAAAGCAGGTGGAACGCAACAAGCTTCGTGCAGAAATGCGCCGTGCAGAACATCAGGCAAAAATAGCAAAACAACGTCTGAAACACATTCGCAGACTTCAGGAGACAGAGGAGTCTTAAACGCTCCTCTGCCCTCTGTTTCCGGAAAGGGAATATTTTATGAACAAAGAGAAACCTACAACAACACAAATTATTATTTTGGTTGCGTGTATTCTTGGATTTATGACAACGATTGGGGTACAAAATATCCTTTCCAATCGTGTATCAATAGCAATTCAGGAATTTATGACGAATGCCGGAAAGGCTGCAAGTGATGCACCTGATGCAAAGTCAGCGGCGGCACAGATAATTCCGCTGTATGGAAGAACACAGAATTTTTATTCTGGTCTTCTTGGGCAGATACAGGTTATTTTATCCGCTATCATGGTAACAATCAATAAAAAGCGTGGATTGATTGCCGTGGCGGTGATGAATATTCTCAGTGTGCTTTCTACCCTTCCGGGGGTTATGCATGGTAACAAAAATGCGTTAGTCGGGCTGTTCTTGCCAATTATCACGATTGGCACAATGGGAGTTATTTATGTTAGCCTTAAAAATAATGACAAGGCAACAGAGAGACTGAACCGCTCCTATGAAGAATTGATTGAGAAAAATCATCAGATTCAGTCCGCAGAAACACAGCTCCGTGAACTGGCGTATTCTGATGCACTCACCGGAATGAATAACAAAGCTTGGATGCGTGAGACTCTTGCTGATACAATTCAGGAAGGCAACCCATTCGCTTTTATTATGCTGGATATGGATAACTTTAAGCAGATTAACGATACTTTTGGTCATCAGGTTGGCGACACTTTAATCAAAACTTATGCAACCAGATTTCAGAAATATTGTGGCACAAAATATCCCTGTGCAAAGGTGGGTGGTGACGAATTCGCTCTCATCATCAAGGGGGCAGTCACACAAGCAGATGTTTTGAATATCGTTTCGCAGTTGCAGGCTCTTTTCGGAGAAGTAGCAAATATCAATGGTCAGCAGTTCCGTATTACCATGAGTTACGGAATAGCCGGCAGTCCGAATGACGGTCAGA
>DGHF01000033.1:5700-17442 GCA_002392545.1 Ruminococcus sp. UBA3855 | reverse complement strand
CGTGCAGAAACTTTTCCATTGCGTTCAGCAGTAATTTTGTGCAGTTTGCTGTCGGGTACTTCGTCCATTTTCTCTTTGGTCATGCGAATTAAACCAGTCGCAGAGGAATAAACCTCGAAACAGCCCTTTCTGCCACAGGAACACTGAGGACCATCAAGGCTGATAACTGTATGTCCGATTTCCGCACCGCCGAAATTTGAACCTGCATAAATTTTGCCGTCGATGATGATACCACCGCCAACACCAGTGCCGAGGGTAATACAAACGGCATTTTTTGCACCCTTTGCAGCACCGGCAACATACTCGCCATAAGCGGCAGCATTTGCATCATTTTCGATATACACCGGCTTGTCAATGTGCTTGCGGATGAGGTCAGCCATGGGGGTATTTTCGAAACCGAGGTTATTGGAAAATTCGATAATACCAGTCTGGCTGTTGGCAATTCCGGGAGTACCCACGCCGACCCACTCAATTTGTTCCATGGTCAGACCTGCATCTTCCACAGCCTTGATAGCCATAGCCGCCATATCATCAGCGATAGCCTCAGCCGGACGGGGGCGGTTTGTTTTGGTGCTTGCCTTGGTGATGATGTTGTATTCCTCATCCACGACAGCGGCAACGATATTTGTACCGCCGAGGTCAATACCAATGTAATACTTCATAATAAAAGTCCTCCTATTTTCTCCGCTTATCAGCGGTTGATAACTGTTTTAGAAATCGAAATCGAGTTCGAATTCATCATCAGGATTATAATTATCTGTACAGATGAAAGTTAATTTTCCGGTAATTTCGCCCAGCATGGAATCAGCAGGAATGAAAAAGCTGTCACCCTTTTTGAGAGGGATAGTTTCGCCGTCGTACAGTGTCACAATTCCCTCTCCCTCAATGACAAGAATATGGCTGAAACAGTCAATATCTCCGAATCCCTGATAACCGCCGAACGAGAAAACACTGTGTTTGTACTTGGCTTTCCAGAGGGTAGCGATAAAGTAGGGCGTACTTGCAAGAGGAGTATAACACCATTCTTCAATTTCATTAGATTGTGGAGTGTCAGGAACTTTGCACGGTTCGAAATTGAGAACGTCAATGGCTTTCTCGACATGGAGCGTTCTGAAATTGCCGTTTCTGTCAATGCGGTGGTAGTCATAAACTCTGTAAGTAGTATTGGAATTCTGCTGAATTTCGACAACAACAGCCCCATGATTGATAGAGTGGAGTGTTCCGGCAGGAATGAAAATCACATCTCCCTTTTTGATGGGAACAATATTGACATATTGGGGGAGTGTATCATTTTCAATCGCCAGACGGAATTGTTCAGGGGTTATTTTTTCCTTGAATCCGTAAATAATACTTGCATCGGGTTCAGCTTCCACAACATACCAGACTTCTGATTTTCCGGTGTCATTTTCATGGAACAGAGCGTAATCATCATCAGGGTGTACTTGAATGGAGAGGTTTTCACATGCATCAATGAACTTGACAAGGACGGGGAAATGTTCTTCCTGCCGGTGCAGGTAAAGGGAATCCGGATTTTGTTCAAGAAATTGGGAGAGCGGCATTCCTTTGAATCTTCCGGAAGCGATAATACTTTCACCGTCCGGATGGCAGGAAAGCTCCCAGCTTTCAGCGATTTTGTCAGAATCGGAAATTTTTCCGTAATTCCGTAATTTCTGACCGCCCCACAGGTAATTTTTACAAGTTGGTTTTAACAGAAATGGTTTCATTGGTTAATCCCTCCTTTTTGGGAAAGTTGATATTTTTTCAGAAACGTTTCAAGGTTTCCATGATAGACATTCAGGTCAATGTATCTTTCTTGCTGGTCAGTCTGTACACCATCATAGCCTTCCAGAACCCCTTGGTCGGAATACTGCCAGAATTCCCAGTCAATCAGCGGTTCACGGTAAGTATCACGCATCCAGAGTGGATATTTCCCATATCCGCCCCCCAGAATATAGCTGTAATATGCCTTGATAGTGGTGTAAATGATGGGCTTGACACCATAATATTCTTCTAACTTTTTGAGGAGTTCGTTTAGGATGGCACGGGTTTTCTCTCTGGAGAGGGGGGAAGAAACATATTCCCCATAGAATTCAAGGTCAACGACAGGCGGTAAATTTCCGTCAAGTTCTCCGACAGTTTCAATAAAATTCTGAGCTTGAGTTTCTCCACTGCTTTCGTAGCTGAAAAAGTGATATGCGCCGACATAAACACCATTATCTTGTGATTCTTTCCAATTATAAGTAAAACAAGGGTCTTGGTAGGAGCTTCCCTCGGTTGCCTTGATGAATGCAAAAGTCACATCCTGTTCAGAGAGGACATGCCAGTCAATATTCCCCTGATATCGGGAAACATCCACACCCTTGACGGGATATTCTGTGAAATCGGGCATTTCCGGCGGAATATCACCGCTGTAAATTCTTACAATATAAATCAGCTTGAAAGCCAGAATAATTAAAATAATAGGCAGAACAATGAAGAGGAGGATTCTGCCAAATGCAACACGTCTACCCTTCATCATGCAGACGGTTCACCCATGACAATGCCACGACCATTGGTAGCAAAATATACACGCCCGAAAACTTTGCTGTCGCCAGTGATATAAGCTGTCAGATTTCCGAAAAGGTGGGAATCATCGTTGATTCTCTGCCAGCTTGCGCCCTTGTCGAGTGAACGATAAATGCCGTCGCCCTGTCCGCCGGTTTCACCCATGGCATAGATAGCTGGATAACCGCCTTCTTTTTCAGGTGCGCCGAACCCAATCGCCTTGAAATTGATGTCCTTGATGGTATTAAAACTTTGACCGCCGTCTTCTGAATACATGATAAGCGAACCACTGCAAAGCCAGACATTTCCTTCTTTGCCGACAACAGTCTGAATACTGCAATTATCTGCTATCATCTGACCAGTAGGCTCAAATTTTGTACCGCCGTTTGTGGAAATGTAGAACATGCCATTGTAGGCAGCATAGAATTTATCAGGGTTCACCCTGTCCGCAGCAATCACAGCACCATACCCCAGCCCCTCAGCATAGTAAAATTTTTCCTTTGTGAAATCATATTTGTAGATGTTGGAATTGCCAGTCTTTGCAGGAGTCCAGAGGAAAGCCGAACCATCCGCATTGACAGCGATTTTACCGCCTTCGACTTTTTCGGGGAGGTTAGAAATCATTTTCCATGAATTACCGCCGTCGTCGGTCATCCAGAGGGTTTTGATTTTGTCCTGAATGGCATAAACTGCGACATTGGCATTACTTCCGGCAACGTCCAAATCTGTTGGATTTCCGCCGGAGGAGCTTCCCATAAAATGGTTATCGTCGGGGCAGGTTTTCACATCAAGGTGAGAAAATCCGGTCAAATCGCCCATAATAGAATATAATTCCGGTTCGCCGTCTTTGTAATCGGGTGAAACCATCTGATAAACTGCTGTTTCTTCCAATCCATAAGCAGAAAAGGAAATTGTCACATCACCGCCGGAATCAAGGGCTGTCATATTCTGAGTGCAGTAAATTGTTGCGCCAGTTCCATACATGACTTCATCAGAATTGAAAGGATTGATATTGATGTCAGCCGTCCACCAGCCTGTTTTTGCTTCGTCACGTCCCCAAGAAAGCCAGTTTGCTTGTGAGACATCCATTTTGTAATGTTTTTCTCCGGTCTTGCCGTTGAAAATAGCAGTCCATGAATTACCGCCGTCAGTGGAACGATAGATATTATCGCCGTTATCGTGCCAGAATCCCAATGTCGAAACGACTAATGTATCAGGGTTTTGTTTATCGACAGAAACCGCCCCGAAACCGCCGTAACGTCCGTCATCAAGGCTGGGGGTAATATCCGTGAAAGTGCCGTCTTTGTATTTATAGACTGCACCATCCTGAGGGCTTAAATTAGGGCCACAGTTATCAGAGTAAGCAAGGTACAGCGTACCATCTGCGGAAAAATCGGCTTGTAATGGGTAAAAACCCTGTGCATTGGTGGGGAGTGCCTCCCAAGATGCGCCGTTGTCAGAAGATTGATAGATACAATTTCCGGACGTATCGGCAACCCCGACATAAATATCATTATTAGTAGGGTCAAATTCCACCCACATGATACCAATGGAATTATTTTCCTGAGAGTAATCCCCTTTTGTCGGGAAACTTTCGACTTCATTCCAAGATTTCCCGAAATCCTCAGATTTCCAGAGACCAGCATTTCTTGTGCCCATGTAAATGACATTATTTTCTTGTGGGTTGACCATAAGTCTTTCACCAGTTCCACGACCGGAATTATTACCGCCACAGTCGAAAGGCATATCCACTTGTGTCCAAGTTGTGCCGTAATCCTCCGACGAGAGGACAGCACCATGATTTCCCATGTAAGTCCCGCAAAGAGCGTACACTCTGCCAGCATCCACAGGGTCAGTCGCCATGGATTCAATGCCGATTAAATTCCAGTTATCCGAACCCAGATGGTCAGTAATGGCAACCCATCTTTTTTCAGATTCTGTCCAGCGATACGCACCGCCAATATCAGTTCTTGCATAGACTAAATTTTCCTCTGCCTCGCTGTAAATCATTCCGGTAACATAACCACCGCCACCAATGGCGACATTACTCCATGAATAGGAAACATTTTCCATAGTTGGAGCAGGAGTTTCATCATTTTCCGCAGCAGAAGACGAATTTCCGGCATCACTGCTGTTATTTCCGTTTTGATTTTCCGTCGAAGCGCATCCTGTCAGAATCGCAGCTGTCAGAACAGCACCAATACAAAGTGCTGTAAGTTGTTTGTTGTTCATAATATCCTCCCTTAGGCACAAATCAATAATTTTATTTTCTATTTTTATAATAATTCAAAAATTATTTTTTCTTTTTGGAAAGCAGAAAATTTGCAACTGCAAACGTCAGACCGAAAGTAATTCCGAACGAAATAGCCCAATCCAGTACATTCATGATGTTTCTCCCTTCTTATAATTTTTTCAATAACAATACATCCCCTGTATCTTAAATCAATATTTCTAAATCAGAATTCAGGCTTATAAAGGCATTTAGTATCTCTATCATAAACATAATCGGGAAGTTCGTCAGTATCTGTTACACTCCAATGAAACACTCTGCAAAAAAGCTGAGTAAAATTGTCGGTTTCCTTATCATATAGAGTTTCGGTTTTCATTAGTTGCCTTTTCAATTCTGAAATATCTTCTGTTTTTCCAGTCAAGCGTGTATCATGCTTATAATGTTCAATCTCTAATATCATAAGATTTTTTCTCCTATAAATTTCGATTTATCACATCAATTCCCGAAAACTTTTTTCGCAATGTCAACAGTTTCCTTTGCATCATTAGCATAGAAATCAGCCCCGATTTTTTCGGCATAATCGGCGGTGAGGACAGCTCCTCCGACAACAGTCTGACACCAAGGGCAACGCTCATTCAAGAGCTTGATAGTTCCTTCCATAGATGGCAGAGTTGTTGTCATGAGCGCAGACAATCCAACCAATGGAGCGTGATATTTTTCTGTCGCCTCTGCAACGGATTCAAGGGGAACGTCTTTTCCAAGGTCAATGACCTGATAACCGTAATTCTCCAAAAGTACCTTGACAATATTTTTGCCGATGTCGTGAATATCTCCCTTGACAGTCGCCAAAACGATTGTCCCACGGTTGACGGTTTCAGTGCTGTGTTCAGATAAATAAGTCTTGATGGCTTCAAAAGCTCCTTGTGCGGCCGAAGCGGAAGAAATCAATTGAGGGAGGAAAATTTTTCCTTTTTCGAAATCTGAACCAGCTTTATCCAATGCCGGAATGAGTTGAGTATTGACAATTTCCATGGGGTCAATGGTTTCAAGGAGCTGTTTTGTAATGGCGGATGCTTCTGCTTTCAATCCGGCAGTAACAGCAGATTCAAGGCTCATGGTACTTTGTGCAGAGGGGGGAGGTTTGAGAGCTGGTGCGGTATCGTTTCCATAGTGAGCGATAAAGTCAACAGCATTTTTATCAATATTCGCTAATAATTTATATGTCCGCACGGAAGAAACCATGCTTTCTGTGTTGGGGTTGATGATAGGCAAGTCAAGCCCAGCATACAAAGCCATGGTGAGGAAATTTCTGGTAACAAGTTCACGATTCGGCAGACCAAAGGAAATATTGGATACACCCAAAACCGTATGCAGTCCCAATTCTTGCTTGACTCTTGTCACGGCTCTGAGGGTTTCCATAACTCCCTCTTGTTCAGCGGAGGCGGTCAAAGTCAGGCAGTCAATATAAACGTCTTCCTTGCGGATACCAAGTGCAAGCGCACGATTGAGAATTTTTTGAGCGATTGCAAAACGTCCGTCCGCCGTTTTAGGAATGCCGTTTTCGTCCAAAGTCAGCCCGACGACGGAAGCACCATATTTTTTCACAAGGGGCAAAACAGTTGCAAGGGATTTTTCTTCACCGTTGACAGAGTTGACAATGGGTTTACCGTTATAGATTCTCAATCCGGCTTCAAGGGCTATCGGGTCAGTAGTATCAAGCTGTAAAGGGGTATCAGTAATACCCTGAATCGCCTTGACAGCGGACTGCATCATTTCGACTTCATCAATTTCAGGAAGACCGACATTGACATCCAGAATATCAGCACCGGCATCAATTTGCTGGATAGCCTGATTCATAATATAATCGGTATCATGTTCTTTGAGGGCTTGCTTGAAGCGTTTTTTTCCGGTCGGGTTGATACGTTCGCCGATGATTCGGGGCTGATTGATAATCACTGTATGATTTGCCGTGCAGACCGCAGACGGAATGACAGGATTTCTCTCAACTGGTGACAATCGGGAAAGTGTTTCTGTCAATTTCTGGATATGTTCAGGAGTTGTTCCACAGCATCCGCCGAAAATGACAGCCCCCATTTCCACAAAAGGTTTTATACATTCACCGAACTTTTCCGCAGTGAAATTATAGGTATTTGTCACAGGGTCAGGAAGTCCGGCATTGGGCTTGACAATAACAGGGAGGGTTGTCCATTCACAAAGCATTTTCACGATTGGAACAAGTTCTTCAGGACCTAAAGAGCAATTCACTCCAATGGCATCCACTCCAAGCCCCTCCAGAGTGAGAGCCATAGCCGGAATTTCGCACCCTGTAAAAGTCCGTCCGTTCTCCTCAAAACTCATAGTGACAAAAATTGGTTTACCATTTCCGTGTTCCTTTCCGGCGAGGACACCTGCCCGAACTTCCAGTAAATCGCTCATAGTTTCGAATACAATCAAATCTGTATCGTTTCCGGCTTCAATCTGTTCACGGAAAATGTCATAAGCTTCTTCAAAGCTCAGTGTTCCGGTAGGTTCGAGCATCTGCCCGATTGGACCTATATCTAAAGCTACATATTTTGCGCCGGAATTTCTCGCATTTTGCACAGCGGATTGAATCAATTCTTGTACAGAATGCCCCGTCCTAGCCATTTTCAGGCGGTTACAACCGAAAGTATTCGTATAAACCACATCAGAACCAGCCTTGACATAATTCCGGTGAATTTCAGTGATAATATCGGGCTTTTCGAGATTCCAGACCTCCGGAACGCCCCCAAGGGAAAGCCCTTTTTCCTGTAAGAGCGTACCCATTCCGCCATCAAGTACGAGAAATGAAGAAAAATCAATCATGACAGTGAACTCCTTTCGCCCTGTAGGGACATTTTTCAGATAAATTGCAAATAGCACAGCCTTTTTTTCCTTTTGGAATGGGAGTTTCAGAAACTCCGATAACAGCCGTGACTGTTTTTGTCGGAATCAATAAATCATTTTCACTTAAAGTGACCCCTAAACGTTTTTCAGCGTTCAGGACTTTGAGAAAATCAGCTTGTGTATCAAGCGGAAAATCCCCATATCCGGCACTGAACCGCCATGTAAAATAATTGTCTGGAAATGTAGCAAAAATTTCCTGTTCTGCCTTGTCGCAGACTTGTTCAATGAGTGCATTTGCCATTGCATCTGTCATCATGCCACTGAGAATATCAAAGGCGGAACTCTGCCGGATAGCACGGTCAGCCCCTGCGGATAATGTCGCACAGAGGAAAACCACCTGACTGCACTCTTTCAAATGTTCTTTGATGTCATTTCCTCTGAGGAGGAGACCACCGCCGGAAATTCCCTGTTCTGTCGATTCAATGGGAAATACCCGATAAACATAATTTGGCTTCACAGCGGACAAAAGCATTTTTTCGCATTTATCCGCCATTTCCAGAAAATGTGCATCCGGTTCAGAGGGCAGGCACATATAACGGAAAGCCTGTTTCCTTTCAACGTGTGCAATGTTCATCTTCCCAAAATACCAGATACAGCTTCTGTAATCCGTCTTGCAACAAGGGGGTTATTCATGGTATAAAGGTGAATACCATCAACTCCATTCGCCACAAGGTCAACAATCTGGTCAACAGCATAAGCAATTCCGGCATCACGAATCGCCTCCGGACTATGCCCGAAACGTTGCATCATGACGGTAAATTTTCTAGGCAGACTTGCACCGCACAAACTCACCATGCGTTGAATCTGTTTTTCATTGACAACAGGCATAATTCCGGCTTCAATCGGCACATGAATTCCGGCAATATCGCACTTCTCTAAAAACTGATAAAAACTATTATTATCAAAGAAAAGCTGTGAAATGAGATGTGTTGCGCCCTTATCGACTTTTTCTTTCAAGTGACGAATATCATCAGCGGCACTTCTTGCCTCTGGATGAATTTCTGGATAACAAGCACCATATAAATTGAAGTCGCCTTTGGTACGGATGAAATCAATCAATTCCGATGCATAGCGGAAATCGTGTTTTTCAGGACGTTCAGGGCTTTTGTCCCCACGCAGAGCCAGAATATCTGTGATACCATATTCTTTGAACTGTTCAAGAACGGAAGAAATTTCCTCTTTTGTGTAGGAAATACAAGGCAGATGCGCCACGGGCTTAACATGGTATTCATTTTTGAGCCTTGCAGATAATTCGCAAGTCAACTGACCGCCAGTCACTCCACCGCCTGCGCCATAAGTCACACTGATGAAATCGGGCTTTAAAGTTGCCAATTCTGCGAATGTTTCAGAAACAGCTTCCACGGGAGCTGTCGGTTTCGGGGGAAATACTTCGAAAGAATAAATCATATATTAATACCTCTCAGGGATAAATTTTCCAGTCAATGGGTGCAAAGCCTTTTGATTGTAGAAAATTGTTTGCCTGTGAAAAATGATGATTTCCGAAAAATCCATATCTCGCAGAAAGTGGGCTTGGATGAGCGGAACATAATACAAGATGATTTTGATTAGTAATCAATTTCGTTTTCTTTTGGGCAGGCTTGCCCCACAACAAAAATACAATAGGGTCTTCACGCAGATTCAGGAGTTTGATAATATTATCTGTGAACTGTTCCCAGCCTTTTCCCTGATGACTTCCGGCATTTCCAGCACGGACGGTGAGAACCGTATTCAATAATAATACACCTTGTTTCGCCCAGCCTGTCAATTCTCCGTGCATATTCCGGTTATCAATTCCGGTATCCGTGTAAATCTCCTGATAAATATTCCGCAGAGACGGCGGAACTCTCACACCTTTCCGCACGGAAAAACTCAATCCATGTGCCTGATTGGGTTCGTGATAGGGGTCTTGACCGATAATCACACAACGCACACCGCTGTAAGTAGTATATTTCAATGCATTGAAAATATCATTCTGATTCGGAAAAACTGTTCCATTCTGGTATTCCTGAATTAAAAATTGTCTCAAATCCTGATAATAGGGTTTCTGAAATTCGTCTTCTAACAAAACATCCCATTCATTTCCAATATTGACCATGATAATGACCTCCGTTGATGAATATATTCTCATTATACCATAAATCAAACCAGAATACAAGTGGATTTTGGAAATTTTACACAGAAATTTATACTGTTCGTAGTGATAAGAAGTTGCAATTTAATCAACTTTCTGGTACAATTGGATATATGAACAAATTAAGGAGGTAATTTTTGTGAAAGATGCTTATGATTTTGGGCTGATTCTGCAACAACTGAGAAAAGCCAAAGGCATGACACAAGCACAGCTTGCAAAAAAGATTAACAAGGAGAGTTCCATCATTAGCCGTTATGAAAAAAATTTTCAAAGTCCGACATTTGAAACGGTTCGGGAATTTGCAGTGATATTTAATGTGTCAATGGACTATCTTTCCGGCATGGAAAAAGAAAGCACCGTTCCAACCTATGGGCTATCCTGTGAACAGATTGAAATTTTAAAAGCACTTTCGGAGTTATTCTGCCAGCAGAATGAATCGTTCCCCAAAAAATTGACCGAACAGCAATATAAACTGCTTGGACGGATTTTTGCAGAGTTTGCAAAATCCTAATTGTGAACTTTTTGTAAACATTTGCAAAACACCCGCAATTTTCACCTCCTCAACCGTTATATAAGGTAGAAGGCAAAAAAACCACGCCCAATTTTGAATGGAGGTATTATTATGAAAAAATTAACAATTGTAATGGCAGTCATTGGATGTATCATGGCGGAGGTATTAGCAATGAGCGTATCCGCAGAAGAAGTCACCACACAGCCCGATTATGCCAACTACGGAACAGACCACTGTTGTGACTGGACAGATGACACCACAGAAGGCACTACTTTTTATGATGATGAATGGATTGACGGAACAAGCCACTGTGTCCCAGATGAAGATGAATACTATGACGGGACATCTGGCGAATATAACGGTTTTCACTGGGCATATTCAAACCACACCTTGACGATTTCCGGAAACGGCAAACTCCAGAAAGAAAATATTTATGATGTTTGCCCATGGTCTGACTTTGCAATGTACGTTCACAAGCTTGTCATTGAAGATGGAGTAACGACAATCGGCAGTTATGTATTTGTGTATTTCACAAATCTGGAAGAAGTCAGCATTCCCAATACCGTCACCAGCATTGAAGAATCCGCATTTTATGGAAATTGCAACCTGAAAAGCATTGTAATTCCTGACAGCGTGACGGAAATCGGAGATTATGCCTTTGCATCTTGTGACAATCTCAGAGATGTAACACTTTCCAAAAATCTGACAAGCGTTGGAATGTATTCATTCTATACCACACCATGGTATTGCAGTATTCAGCCCGAAGGTGCGGAAAATGTCTTGACGATTTACAATGATATTCTGTTTCAGGCATCAAGAGTTCAGGGGGATTTTGTCATTCCGGATGGAATCCGAGTGATTGCAAATCATGCAGTTTATCAGCAGGATTTTATGACTTCTGTTACCATTCCGGACAGCGTGGAATACATTGGAACGAATGCTTTTGAAAATTGTCTTTCCATGGAAACAATCACCATTCCGGAAGGTGTCAAGCGCATTGGACATAGTACATTCATGGGCTGTAACAAGCTGAAAAATATTACATATCCTGCAAGTCTGGAATATTTAGGATTTCAGCAGTATTCAGAAAATTTGCAGTCCCTCACATTCCTGAACCCCAATTGTAAAATCGAAGAACAGATAATGATAACACCCTATGTTGGTACGATTTACGGTTATCCCAATTCCACCGCCGAAGCTGTCACCAAAGAGAATGGCTGGGCATTTATCCCATTGGAGGGCGAAACTGAAAACGTTCCGGAAGTTGCCGGAGATGCAAACAATGACGGCAGAATGTCCCTTGTTGACGTGGTACAGGTTCACAAGATGTTGCAGACGAGAAAAGCTCCTCCGAAATCTTGCGACATGAATAAAGACAACAAAGTGAATGTGATTGATTTG
>DGHF01000033.1:0-5584 GCA_002392545.1 Ruminococcus sp. UBA3855 | reverse complement strand
GGAATTATATAGTTTGACGTATCGCAAATCAAAATTCAATGGAGGTGTTACTATGAAAAAATGGATGATTGCAGTAGCAGTTGTGGGCTGTGTCATGGCGGAAGTATTAGCTATGAACCTCTCAACGGACAAAATCAGCGCAGAGACCGTGGAAACCATCACGGAATCAATGCAGGCAATTGATTCTGGTTACTACACAGTTGGGGAAAATCAAGTTCATTGGGAATATGACGGCGAAACGCTGAGAATTTTCGGTGTAGGAGAAGTCGATGACAAAAATTTTGAAGACAAGTTTTTCAAGTATGCGGATGAAGCCAAAACCCTTGTCATTGGCGGAGGATTGACCGGAATTGCAGAAGATGCTTTTGGAGGTTCGCATTATTACTATGTGGAGACCATCATTTTGGAAGAGGGCATTGAATACATTGATAATTATGCTTTCTCATGTGTAAATGCAAAAAGTTTCATCATGCCGGACACCGTACAGGAAATCGGTATCTGTGTACTGCAAATGAGTAGTCGTCTCCAAGAGGTACAGCTTTCCAAAAATCTGGTAGACATTGGAAGCAGTGCGTTTGCCTTGACACCATGGTATATGAGTTTACCACGAAATGAAGACGGCTTGACAATCCTTGATGATATTTTGTTGAATGCTTGTCAGGTTTCAACAGATTATGTGTGGGGGATTGCAAAGGGAGATGTTGAAATTCCGGATGGTATCAGAATGATTGCAGATAATGCCTTTCAGGAATGCGGAGAAATGACTTCCGTTACAATCCCCGAAAGTGTCGAATTGATTGGAAACGGTACATTCCGTCAATGCCATAGTTTGGAAAGCATTACCATTCCCCAAAAGGTGACGAAAATTGAAAGCGGTACATTCATGGGTTGCAAAAGTCTCAAAGAAATCAACCTGCCGGACAGCGTTCAAAGTATTGGAAATTATACTTTCAATTCCTGCGCCATCACAAAAATGATGTTACCCGAAAATTTGACAACAATTGGAGGTTTTGCATTTGAATACTGCTCAAACCTGAAAAGCGTGGTATATCGTGCAAAAGTGGAGCATATCGGAGCATATCAATTTGTGGATTGCAAAAATTTGCAAAGCATTACAATTTTGAATCCAAATTGTGAAATCGAAGAACAGGCGCAGTATTCCAGCGGTGAAAAACTGGACTACCTGAACAATGTCACAGTCTATGGCTTGCCAAATTCGACAGCCCAAGCAATGGCAGAGAAAAACGGCTGGAAATTTGAACCATTGGAAACCGTTGTGCAAGTTTCCGGCGATGCCAACGTAGACGGTCAGTTGTCCGTTGTTGACGTGGTACAGGTTCACAAGATGTTGCAGACCCGAAAAGCCCCCCCGAAATCCTGCGACATGAACGGTGACAATATGGTCAATGTCATTGATTTGGCTTTGATGAAACAAAAACTGTTGAGCAAATAATCAATTGAATCCATCAGCCCTGCCAAAAACAGGGCTGATTTTTTGTATTTCCTGACGGCTTGACAGAACGCATGAAACATGGTATAATAATATCATACAATTTGCACGTTTTATTTGATAATTTTTTATCGATATTAGGCAGAAATGCCGAAAACGTGGAAATACCGAAATAGGAAAGAAGGAAAGAAAAATCATGTTTTTTCAGAAGGATATTGAAACAATGCCCAGACAGGACATTGAGTCCTTACAGTTGGAACGTCTGAAACATCAGGTACAGTATTGTATGGACAACATTCCATTCTATCACAAGCGACTGACAGAAGCCGGAGTGACGGCAGATAAAATCAAATGTCTGTCAGATGTGAAGTATATCCCTTACACCACAAAGGCTGATATTCGTGACAATTACCCTTATGGTCTGTTTGCAGTGCCCATGAAAGAGATTGTCAGAATTCATGCATCATCCGGCACAACCGGAAAACCGACAGTAGTAGGCTATACCAGACGTGATTTGGATGTATGGAGCGATTGTGTGGCGAGATTGTGCGCAGCGGTCGGAGTCAATGACAATGACATTGCACAGATTTCATTTGGCTATGGGCTGTTTACAGGTGCATTGGGCTTGCATTACGGACTGGAAAAGTTAGGCTGTGCAGTGATACCGATTTCGTCCGGCAACACCAAAAAGCAAGCCATGGTATTGAAAGATTTCGGAACGACCGTTCTGATTAGTACACCGTCTTATGCAATGTACATGAGTGAAGTTGCGCACGAATGCGGAATTTCGAATGATGATTTGAAATTAAGAATTGGCTTGTTTGGTTCAGAAGGCTGTACAGATGCACTCCGTGACAAGATTGAAAAGGGGTTCGGCTTGTTCTCGACTGACAATTATGGCATGAGTGAACTGCAAGGACCGGGGGTATCTGGAGAATGTGAATACCGTTGCGGACTGCATTTTGCAGAAGACCATTTTTTACCGGAAGTCATTGACAGCGAAACAGGCGAAGTATTGCCGGCAGGCGAAAAGGGCGAACTGGTAGTAACTCCCTTGTCAAGAGAAGGTTTCCCCTTGTTGCGCTATCGTACCAAGGACATCACAAGACTGCATTATGAAAAGTGCCGTTGTGGTCGTACACATGTACGCATGGAGAAGGTACAGGGCAGAAGTGACGATATGCTGAAAATCCGTGGAGTGAATGTATTCCCCTCGCAGATTGAAAGCGTGATGGCGAACATTGACGGCATTTCACCGCATTATGAATTGATTCTGACCAGAAAGAATTACACGGATTATCTCGAAGTACGCATTGAAATCAATGACACCAGTTTGCTGGAAAACTTTGCAGATTTGGAACGCAAGCAGAAGGAAGCTGTTGACAAATTGAAAACCGTCCTCGGCATTCAGGCGAAAGTCACTCTTGTTGCACCTCGCACAATTCAGCGTTATGAAGGCAAGGCAAAGCGTATCATTGACAAGCGTAATGAAAGCGAATAATTACCATAGTAAGGAGTTATCTACATGAAAGAATTGATGATTGGCAACGCTGCTGTTGCCAGAGGTTTATATGAAGCAGGTGTGGAAGTGGTTTCCAGTTACCCTGGAACACCAAGTACAGAAATCACGGAATTTTCCGCAACCTACGATGAAATTTATTGTGAATGGGCACCCAATGAAAAAGTAGCCATGGAAACGGCATTTGGTGCATCTTTGAGAGGGGTACGCAGTGCCTGTGCCATGAAGCATGTTGGCTTGAATGTCGCTGCTGACCCGCTTTTCACATTGAGTTATACAGGAGTTACTGGTGGTTTGGTAGTCTGTGTGGCAGATGACCCCGGAATGCATTCTTCTCAGAATGAACAGGATTCCAGACATTATGCCATTGGTGCAAAAGTTCCCATGTTAGAACCTGCTGATTCCGCAGAATGTAAGGCATTTGCGAAGCTTGCGTTTGAGATTTCGGAAAAGTTTGATACACCATGTCTTTTGAGAATGTGCACCAGAATTGCACACGCTCAGAGCGTGGTAGAATTGGAAGAGCGCATTGTTCCCGAACACAAGCCCTATGAAAAGAACCCTGCAAAGTTCATCATGGCACCTGCTAACGCTATCAAAAGACATCCTTTTGTCGAAGAGCGTACAAAGAAACTGACAGAATATGCAGAAACCGCAGAAGTGAACCGCTTGGAAATGGGCGGTACTGAAATCGGAATTATCACATCCGGCGCATGTTATCAGTATTGTAAGGAAGTTTTCGGGGATACTGTCAGCATTTTGAAGCTCGGCATGGTGAATCCGTTGCCTGTCCAGAAAATCAAGGATTTCGCTGGAAAGGTTCAGAAGCTGTATGTGGTAGAAGAACTTGACGGAGTGATTGAATCTCATTGCCGTAACATTGGGGTAGAAGTCATTGGGAAAGAATTATTCACCCCATTGGGCGAATACTCACAGAAATCAATTGCTGAAGCCTTTGGTCTGCCTGCGAAGGAGACAATCACACCTGATACCACTGTTCCGGTACGTCCTCCGGTAATGTGTTCGGGATGTCCTCACAGAGGGTTATTCTACACATTGGCGAAGAATAAAATCACCGTATTGGGTGACATTGGCTGTTATACATTGGGCTCGGCTGCGCCTTTGTGTGCACTGGATTCCACATTGTGTATGGGTGCATCGATTTCAGGCTTGCACGGTTATAATAAAGCCGGAAAGGGGGAGACAGAACACAAGAGTGTCTGTGTAATCGGGGATTCTACATTCATGCATTCCGGCATGACAGGTCTTGCAAATGTGGCTTATAACGGCTCAAATTCAACTGTTATCATTCTTGATAATTCCATCACAGGCATGACCGGACACCAGCAGAACCCCACAACTGGCTATAATATCAAGGGCGACCCTGCCACTAAAATCAATCTGGAAGACCTCTGTCATGCATTGGGTATCAATCGTGTTCGTGTGGTTGACCCCTACAATCTGGAAGAGACAGAAAAGGCAGTCAAGGAAGAACTGGCAGTGGATGAAGCAAGCGTGATTATTTCCCGTCGTCCTTGTGTACTGTTGAAGTATGTCAAGCCGAAGAAACCTGTTTATGTGGATAAGGATAAATGCCGTAAATGCAAACGCTGTATGAAACTGGGATGTCCTTCCATTCACATTGATGCAGACGGCAAGGCAGGAATTGACAAGACTTTGTGCGTTGGCTGTGGAGTTTGTGAACAGCTTTGCCCGTTTGATGCCATTCAGGCAGGCGAATAATTGAGAGAGGAAAGGAATATATACTTATGGAAACAAAAGGTATTGTAATTGCCGGAGTTGGCGGACAAGGTTCACTGCTTGCAAGTAAGTTGCTTGGCAGAGTGCTTGTCAATGAAGGCTATGACATTAAGGTATCAGAAGTACACGGCATGAGCCAGCGTGGCGGTTCAGTTATTACTTATGTGCGTTATGGCGACAAGGTATATTCTCCGGTGGTGCAGTCGGGTGAGGCGGATTATATCATTTCATTTGAACGCATTGAAGCCGCAAGATATGCACATTTACTGAAAGTCGGCGGTATCATCATTACCAACACACAGCGGATTGACCCCATGCCTGTTATCATTGGTTCGGCGGAATATCCGGAAAATATTCTTGACGAACTCACTGCAAAGGGCGTACACATTGAGGCAATGGATGCCCTGACACTCGCAGAAGAAGCCGGTTCTTCCAAAGCCGTTAATATCGTACTGATGGGACAGCTTGCGAAGCATTTCCACATTGATTATGACAGGTGGATTTCAGCCATTGAACAGACCGTGAAGCCGAAATTTATTGAACTGAATCAAAAGGCTTTCGAATTGGGTTACAATTTCGGCGGTTAATGCAAGCTGATTCTGTTGATAATATTTTTACAAAGGAGGATTTCAAATTATGACCACACAGCAACTCTCTATCTTCATGGAAAACAAGCCTGCACAGCTTGTCAAGGTAACGGAGACCCTCAAGGAAAAGGGAATTGACATCCGTGCAATGTCTCTGGCAGATACCAAGGATTTCGGCATTGTTCGCATGATTGTCAGCGATATTGAAAAGGCACAGTCTGCAATGCGTGAAAAGGGCTTTATGTCCACCATCACAAAGGTGATGTG
>DGHF01000223.1 GCA_002392545.1 Ruminococcus sp. UBA3855 | reverse complement strand
TCCAGATATTTACCATGCGGTTTACCTTGTCATTTGGTGTATCAACGTTGAAGATGCCAAGAAGCTTGTCCCATGTTGCACGGAGTTCAGCCAGACCAGCAGTAACCTTTTCAGGAGTATTATACTTATCAATCATTGCCAATGCCTTGGTCTTGTTGATGGTCTGACCATCAGCTTCGAACTTTTCAGCAACCGGCATTTCTACATAACCCAAAACGAAAACGAGGGTCTTTGTTTCATTGGGCTTGAGAGTAATCTTCTTGAAATGAGAAGCAATCGGAGACCAGCCATCTGCAAAGGAATTTGTTGCACTGCCATTCTCAACAGCCTGCGGATTATTGAAACCATTGTACAGACCAATGAAGGAATCACGATCGGTATCATAGCCGTCGATTTCATCATTCACGGTATAGAATGCAAAATGGTCTCTTCTGTCTCTGTATTCTGTCTTGTGGTAGATGGTAGAACCAACGACTTCCACACGACCAGTAGAGAAGTTTCTCTGGAAATTGGTGCAGTCGTCCTGTGCATCCCACAAGCACCATTCAGCAAATGAGAAGAAGCTGAAAGTCTTTTCGGTATCGCTTTCGTTTGTCAATACAACCTGCTGAACTTCGCCGTCGTAATTCTGCGGTACAAAGAAAGTAGCCTCAGCCTTTAAACCGTTCTTCTTACCAGTGATAACAGTATATCCCATACCGTGACGGCATTCGTAAAAGTCCAGTTCTGTCTTGACAGGAGACCAGCCCGGATTCCAAATTGTGCCGTTATCGTTGATATAGAAATAACGACCGCCCATATCAATGGGGACGTTGTTGTAACGGTAACGTGTGATTCTGCGCATACGTGCATCCTTATAGAAAGAATAACCTCCGGCAGTATTGGAAATCAGTGAGAAAAATGCCTGTGTTCCGAGATAGTTAATCCACGGATAAGGCGTTCTCGGTGAAGTGATGACATATTCTTTGCGTTCGTCATCAAAGTGTCCGAATTTTTGCATAGCACTTACTCCTTTTGTTTTTTTATGAATATTGTTCTGTTTGCGGTGAAATTCCGCACAACACTATGTACATTATAACATATTTTTGAAAAGTTGACAAGTGTTTTTATATGAATGGATACGCTGAAATTCTCTCCTATTCTTTGTGCATATTGTACAATTTCACCAAAAAAGAAAAACAAAAATTCCGGCAGTACATCACTGTACCGCCGGAATTTTTTCAGGCTTCGTCAGAACCGCCCTCGGCTGTATCAAGCGGAGGTTCAAGAACAATCTCAATTTCCTCCACTTCTTCGGATTCTTCCGGAGTGGGAGGTTCTTCTTTTTTGGGTTCAGCAGGTTTGGTTTCTGCTGGTTTAGCAGAAGCATTCTTTTTCTGATTAGCGTTCTGAATTTCGGAGCGTTTTTTATTTCTAGCCTTTGCAATGAGAACTTTATTATTTTTCTTGTCATACTGGTAGAATACCACCATCATGCCAATTCCCACGAACAGCATGAACACACCGGCAACAAATCCGGGGGGAGTATAGGAGAATGTGACAGTATGCATTCCAGCGGAAAGAGGTACATAAATCACAGCATCCAGACAAGAAGTCGTTTCGACTTTTGTACCGTCAACCTTGACTGTCCAGCCCTCTTCATAGGGAATGGAAGTGAACAATACCTGTCCTTCAGGGGCATTGACAGTTCCCTTGATATAGGTGTCAGTATATTTTTCAACCTGAAGCTGATTTGCTTTCAGCTTGTCAATATCGGTCTGAAACTGGTCACGGTCGAAATAATAGAAGAATGGCTCTTTAATAATGGTAGCGTTCTGGTCATTGGCAACCGTCAGACGGAGTGAAATTTCTGTGCCAATGGGCTGTTTTCCAAGGCTGATAATACTATAGTTATGCGTTTCGAAATACTGTCCATAGGGTTTGAAAGTATAATCTTCCTCGTCAGCGGTTTTTGTACCATACCAGAGGTTGACGAACTGTTCATTTTCGGTTTTCAGGAAACAGAAAATTTCTTGTTCACTGGTAACGGTGAAACGGTAGTCAATTGTCGGGTCTCCGGAATCCATCTTTGTGTAACAAGCCTGACCATTATAATCAGAGACAGTGACCGCACCCAAAACAGGCTCACCAACGTCAATTCTGGTATAATATTCTGTATGGTCGCCAATCACGCTTGTTTCGTCAAAGTAGGTATTGCCTACCATACTACTTAACAAGATATTCTGAGAATTGAAAGGATTATCGTTTCCAAGTCTTGCAATTCTGATGACCTGTTCATCTGCCATGAAACCAATCGAAAGGGCATTCGGATTCTCATAAATGGAAATGCTTTTTTCTTTGGGGTTGTCCATGTTGTCCCTGTCGCTTTTGTCCTTGTAAGTGTAGGTATCTACCTTTGTATAAGCTTCATGCAGTAACGGACGGTCTGAACCTGTTCCCCTGTCAAGTACATACTTGATACCAAGAATAGAATCCCCGATTTCCGTTGTGCCTTCATAACGGCTGTAATAACTTCTGGAATTATAGCCTAACCCCTCCACAAAAGAAAGGATTTTCGCATTCATAACGGAGCTGGAATGTGTCAGACCTTTCAAGCCAAATGCCAGATTGTCATTGATACAACGGCTGAATGTCTTCTCGGAACGGTACAGACCAGCGTCATGCTGTTCCATCAAATCCACGGTTGCCCGACCAGACTCCACAAAAGTTTCATAAGAAGATTTTTTAGAATAGGCTACTTCATCATCAATATCATGCAATGTCTCAATGCTGTTATAGACGAGTTCGCCAGAAATCATCAGGATTAACAAAATCGGTAAGAATTTTTTGGAACTGTCACGGCTGATTCCGTAAAGTACCAGCAGATAAACACCAGCCAGACCAATGGAAAGCCAAATTGAACCCATCATGTCAAGCCATTCATATTCTTTGTCGCCAATATACAAAATAATTGCCAGCAATCCGAAAAAGATTGCTCCCAGTTTTCCAGTGTCGATGCTTTCAATTTCCTTGAATGCCATTGCACCCATACTCAGCAAGATAAACGAAATAATGAAGGAATAACGGAAAGGCAACCAGTTCGGAACTTGTCCGCCGTGCCACCACATATCAATAGGCTTGATATACATGCTGAAAAACATCACCGTCAGCAGGAAACCATACCCCAGCTTCTTCCTCATGGAAATTTTCTTGCACATGAAGAACAACGGCAATAATACAACCGTCAGGATTCCACAATAAATTTCAGGGTGTCCCTGTACATTGACAGAGTCATACTGTGCAACCAGCAATTGTGCCAGAATGTCAATCGGCTTGAATTGTGTCTGGAAACTGTAGTCAGGGTCGGTGAAATCAAATTTACCCATACGGAGCGAATTATAAACCGGAAGAATCATGAATGCCGAACATAATACTGCTACCAGAGAGGAAATCCCGAAATTGATACAGATATATACATAATTGGAGAATTTTCCTCTTCCTTCGTCACTGCCGAAAAACAGATAGTAAACAAAATAGAATACTACGAAAATTCCTATCATATAACCAATGTAGAAATTTGCCACAAACATCACTGCCAGCGGAATGATATAATTCAGCTTTCTGCCATCGTCAATCAGGTGCTCCAGTCCCAGTGCAATCAGGGGCAATGTGACAAGACCATCCAGCCACATAGGGTCAATTGTCTGAATGACCATATACGCACAAAGCGAAAAAAGCACGCTGAAAATCGTTGCATGGAGAGGATTCAGATTTTTGGATTTCTGTAAATACAGGTTCATTGTCACGCTTGCGCTCCCGATTTTGCAGAGTATCATAATCAACATACTTGTCAAAATCAGCTTTCTTGGCATTAACATGACAATCAGCGTGAATGGGCTTGCCAGATAGTAGCCAATGATACCCATATAACCGCCGGAAAGGTTACGACTCCAGTTATAGAAGAAACTCTTTCCAGCATCCCAGAATGCATCTCGTAAAGCCTCAAAGTAATAGATATACTGTGCGTTCAGGTCAAGTACGAGCACGGAATTATCCCCGAAAGGATAGAATTTGAAAAGGGCATACGCAATGCACATCAATATCACCGGAATGAAAAAGGCGATAATGTACGAAGTGTTCTGAACTGCCCAGCGTTTCAGAACCTCCCCAATGCTGGGGCGTGACTGCGGTGACGGAAGCACCGCTTTTGAATTTGCCATATTTGTCCTCCTTTTCTCTTTTACGGATTTCTTGAAAATTCGCAGATACCGTTATTATACCACGCTTTCAGGCATTTTGCAAGGGTGTTTCCGCATTTTTCGGCATAATCCAGTAGTTTTTTTATATTCCTATCCTATTTTCGTGATTTTGCACAAATTCCGAAAAAATAGCTGTGCAAATCGGGGACATTTGGTTTGAATACTGGACAAATCCGGAGAAATATGTTACAATGAAATTACCTTAATTTTTTATGATATGGAGGCATACTATTATGAATACAACTCAAATGATGCAGTGGGGCAATATGCCCTGTGTCCGCCTGAATGCCGGAGGATATACCGCACTCATCGCACCCGACCTCGGCTCAAATGTTATTCGTCTGCGTGACGAAACAAACGGCGTTGAATTTTTCCGTTTCAAGGATACCAACACTTATGATGAACTGATTCATTCCGCAGAGGTCTGGGGACTTCCTACCCTCTATCTGCCGAACCGCTTCGCTGATGGTGTATTGAAAACTTCTGATGCTGTTTATCATCTCCCTGTCAACGAGAGCGCACCCTATAATAATCATATTCACGGTTTCCTGCACAAGAGACCTCACACCATTGTGGAACATAAAGCCGACGAAAACAGTGCATGGTGCAAGACAGAATATCTTTTCGACGAGAGAGACCCCTTCTTTGAATACCTGCCTATTCGTTTCAAGGCGGAATTCTGTTTCACACTTTCTGCGGACGGTCTGCAATATGAATTTACTCTGACAAATCTTTCTGACAAGCAGATGCCCATTTCTGTAGCTACTCACACAACTATCAATTCCCCCTTTGTGGAGGGTGCAAAGGAAATTGATGAAAGAGTTACTGTACCAATTGGAAAGCGTTGTCTTTTGAATGAAAGATGCCTGCCCACTCTTGAAATGGCGGAACTGGATGTTCCCGACTTTGAATACCGTTCCGGAAACCGCTGTCCTGTTTTGCAGAATATCGACAATGAAATGTATTTCGCTGAACATATGCTTTTCAATGATGAAGATTACTATGGTATCATTGCAGAAGATATTGAAAGCGGTAAGAAAATCTGCTATACTGTCGGAGAAGAATACAAATTCTGGATTATGTGGAATGATAAGGGCTTTAATGGCTATTTCTGCCCTGAGCCAATGTCTGCCATGATTGATGCGCCTAATCTCGATTTACCAGCAGATTTGACCGGCTATCGTGAATTAGCTCCCAACGAAAGCACCACTTTCCATCAGCATTTCCGTACAGTAGTATGAATTTGACTGCTTCGCAAATTTCCGCCGTCAAGTACTACATTGGAGATGTGCAGGGGGATGACCCTTTCTGGAGTGACGGAAAAGCGTACCTTGTGTTGAATTCGCTGTTCTATCCGGATATTTCCACCGAACAAGCCCGAACCAAAGAGGGGAAAAAATTAAACCCTGTCATTTTGAAAGAACCCGAACGGCTTTTATATGTGCTGTCAAATCTGCTTTCAGCGTGTGAATACGGACGTTCTGCCCCTGTTCAAACTGCCTACAGAGTGGAGCGGTATTCTGATTATCTCCTCAATGCCAAAGAAGGGAAAACTATCTCTTTCACTTCCACCAGTACAGCCGGATTCCTGAACGCATACCGTGACAGAAAAGGCGTTGCCCTGATGAAATTTCACATTTCAGAGGGAACACCCTGCATTCCTGTGGAAAATGCACTTGACTCCTACGCAAAACCGGACGAACAAGAAATTCTGCTCCCTCCTTGGCTGAGTCTGCATCTGACAGAATGCGAACTTTCCCCCAATGAGCAGAAAATCACTGATTCTGACGGAAAACCGCCTCTGATTTCGGTTGATGTCGAAATTACCGGAGTTCTGCCGTTTCCATCTCCTGTTCAGATTCCGGAGAGTGGCAATCTTGCCGGAATGCGTGTGCTGTCTGCACTCAATCAGGGCATTGAACCCAGTCAAGATGATATTTCCACCTATTGTGCGTGGAAACGTGCAATCATTACAAATTTACTGAGGTAAATACCATGACTATCAGAAATTTTATCGAAACTTGTCACAATATGAATCAAAAACACCCGATTTATGTTAAATTCGTACTTTATACCGGAAAATTGCCCTATATCGATATTGTTTATTACAATGAAATCCAGCCGGAAGCAGAATTGTATCTCGACAGGGAAATCAAAAGCTGGCATATTTCACCAGACCAGCACGACATTGACGTAATGGAATTCTTTATCAATATATAAATAAAAGTCCGGCGACTGTCACCGGACTTTTTGATATTATAATATTAGTATTCAGGTAAATGATGAATGGTAATAACTCCCGGCCCTGTATGCGCTCCGACAACAGGCGACAAAGTTTTAATTTTCACGATAGTTCTGGGGGAAACTTCCAATACCATATTTTTCAACGTGAGGGCACTTTGATAATCGTCTGAATGGGTAATGTAAACAGGGCAGTTTTGAGCTGTTTTTTTATTTTCAACGTACAAATCCTGAAGCATTTCACACGCTTTCTTTGCGCCTAACTTCTTCCCGATTTGATGGAGTTCCCCCTGTGGAGTAATCTCAAGAACCGGCTTGACACCCAACAATGTACCAATAAAAGACTTGCTGGCAGAGGTCTTGCCATTCCGGCGCAAGTAATCCAAATCGTTCACATAAAACCAGCTTTTGACAGTGCCGGCAATGGAATTCAATGTTTCCACATTCGTTGAAATAGGATAACCGCTCATCTTATTGGCAATTGCAATTTCTGCCAAAATACCAATTCCGCCTGTTGCTGAGCGAGAATCTACAATATAGAGGGGTAAAGTCCCATATTTGGCTTCCATTTCCATTTTAACCTCTTGGGCGGAATAATACTGATTGGAAAGTCTGCTTGACAGTGCAATATAAATAACGCCGATTCCATGCCTTACCAAACGAGAGAATGTATTCTCAAAGACTTCTTTAGTAATGGCGATTGTTTGTGTCACATCACCGTTTCTTTGTCTGTCATAAAATTTTGTCAGATTTCCACCATCATCAAGCCCATCATATTTAGTAAGCGTACTGCCTACAGTATAACTCCCTGGTATAACTGTAACATATTCACCCTTAATCAATTCAGGGTCAATGTCACAACCAGTATCAACAAAAATTTTATAGCTATTATTCATAATAATTTGTCTCCAATGTTATAGTTAAGTTAATCAACAACAATCAACCCATTCTGGAAAAAATTTATGCTTTGGATTCAATCAAGAAAATCACGTTGACTTCTTTGGAAATCTCCTCTTCAGGGAGGGAAAGCTTTGAAGCAAATTTTTGAGAAACTGCTCCAGATGCTACTGCAACACCACGGAGCATTTCATTCTCTTCTGTAAAAGCATGATACTCATAATTGATTTCGTCCACACCTGTCACAATTTGACCGGAACATGATGCAATCATATCAGCCTTTTTTCTTGCGTCATCGAATGCCCTCTGAATGACGGTCTTTTCCTTTTCAGGAACATTATCAAGCTTGAAATTCGTAGAATAAGTCGTGTCTGGAATCTCTGACACCAAATCTGTCAATTGTTCCAACATGGAAAGGTCAGCTTTCACAACAATGGAAATTTTTTTCACAAAAGTGTAAGAATTACGGTTATAATTTTCTGATACAGTATCACTTTCCAAGCGGAAACTTTCCGGATTCAAACTCAATTGCTCCTGCATTGTCAATAACAACTGTTCGACTTTCTTTTTGCCGTCAGCAATTGCCGTACCGGAAGATTTGCCACTTCCTTGAATGGTAAAATTCATTTCCAGCAATTCCGCCTGAAATTTCATTCTGGCTGAACCTTTTACTTTGATTCTTCCCATGATACCCCCTTAATCCATTTTCGGGAGGTTTGCAAGGGACTTTGCAATTTCTTCATCTGTCGGGATGTAGTC
>DGHF01000176.1 GCA_002392545.1 Ruminococcus sp. UBA3855 | reverse complement strand
TAAATTCTTCTGCCTTGCCGTTCTTGCCGGCTTCGAGAAATTCCTTTTTGAGTTCGTCGCTCTGGATAACCTCATTGTAGAGTTCCTGTAAAGTTTTCATTTGCATTTACCTCCTGAAAATAATTGATTAACATAAAGCATTTTGCAAGATTATTAGGAAATTTCGCCGCAGTTGATACACTTGCGTTTTTTTCCATACTCGTACATTATTCCTCCGCATTTGGAGCAATGATAAGGTGTTGGCTGATGGTCATAAGTAACATCAAACCATAGACAATAGTCATTTGACCCACAGAAACCATGACCACCCTCTACGGTTGCGGCACAGCCATCTGTCGACCAGTCACGGTCTGCACCGCCGGAAACGGATTCCAGCTCATCAACGGAAAGCACAGTATCCTGATTATGCTTTGCAAATTCCTGATAAAGCTGTTCAGCCACTTCTGTGCTGATTTCCTGACCGTCTGCCTTGATGATTTCAGCGACCTGTTCCGCACTCTGTGCCTTGATAAGTTCCTTTTTGAGTGCTTCGCTCAGTTTGAGATTGTTTGCCATTGAGATTGCCTCCTGAAAAATGATTCTACTATTATTTTATCATACCGAATTTTGCCTGTCATTCACCAATCTGGTGAAAATTCGATTTTTGTATAATTTGATAGAGAACATCTCATGAATTTGTTAAAATTGCACAATTATTTTATTTCTTTCCCGATTCTGTCATAAATATCAATCAAACCTCTTTCGTGTATTTCCAGCCGACATTTCAGGCACATTTTTCCTTCAGAGGTATCCTCAAAATCATGAACGCCTCCAACAGGGCAGTAATTTCCGTCATTATTTATCCAGTAATCCGTCCATGTGAAATAGAACTGATAAGGACAGCCGACTTTTCTGCCATCAGGTGCATGATTGTTAAATGATGAAACACCGCCGTTCACGCTGTTGAGTTCATCTTCTGAGAGTTTTGCATCCTGCACCTCATTTTTGAAATCATCAGCAGAAATATTGAATCCAAGTTTCTTTGCCGCAACAGAAGTCATTTCCGGAGTGACTTCTCCGCCGACCATAAGACCGTCCAATATTTTGAGATACTGTAATCTCAGGTTCATATCGTTGTCGATTGCATTTTTAAATCTTGTCAACTCTGTCATAGACTCACCTCATTATCATGTTTGCTGAATATCAAGCCGCTGTCTTTCGACGAGTTCAGCGAAATATCCGCCTTTTTGAATCAATTCTTCATAAGTTCCGTCTTCAATAATACTGCCCTTGTCAAGCACAAGAATCCTGTCACAGTGCCGGATAGTAGAAAGTCTGTGAGCAATGACGATTCTGGTGCATCCCATTGCATCAAGTGCTTCACTGACTTGTTTCTGCGTTTTGTTATCCAATGCACTGGTAGCTTCATCAAACATGAGAATCTTTGGTTTGGGTGCAATGGCACGGGCAATCATGATTCTTTGTTTCTGACCGCCGGAGATACCGCCCTGCCCCTCTGAAATAAGTGTCTGCATTCCCATCGGCATGGAGCGGATGTCATCAGCAATACCGGCTTTTTCAGCAGCTTCCCAAGCATCATCAAGTGTCAGATGCGGTGCAGAAATGATAATATTGGAATAAATATCCCCCTGAAACAGTCCTCCGCTCTGCATGACTGTACCGATTTTTCTTCTTAAAGAGCTTAAATCCAGTTTGTTCAGGTCTTTGCCGTCATAGTAAATTGCCCCTTTTTCAGGCTTTCCAAATCCTAACAGCAAGCGCATCAGGGTAGATTTTCCACAGCCTGTTTTGCCAATGATAGCGATATATTCACCGGATTTGATTTTCAGTGACATGTTATTGACGATATAAGGGGAATTTTCGCTATATCTGAAATATAGATTATTCAATTCGATATCGCCGGAAATTTTGGTGACAATTTCTTTATTGTCTGCTACTTCCGCTTCTGTTTCGAGGAAAGGTTTCGCCATTTCCAGAATCGGCTTGATTCTGCCGAATGAAAGAGCCATTCCAGCCAAAGAATTGAATGCGCCCATTACTGCGCCATATGCTGCGGTAAAAGCATAATAATTCGACTGGTCAATCCCGCTCTGCACAGTCAGATAATACAGAACAATATTGGAAATCAGACCGATTGCCGTTGTGATAACGCCATTGATTTTAATAAACATCGGCGGAGCATAAATCAGTTCAGCCCCTTGTGAATACAGATTCAGCCATCTTGCAAAGAAACGCTTTTCTGCACCGGCCAGCTTGACTTTCTGGATACCGCTAATCATGCTGTAAGTCATACCGGATTCTTTTGCACCGAGTTCCATTTGTCTTTTGCTGATTTGTATCTGCACAACAGAAGAAATTGTACTGAATACTACGGTTGTCAGAATAATCGTCAGTGAGGGAATCACAAGTGCAGGCGCAAAGCTGAAAATCTGCGTAATATAGAGCAAAGAAGCAAGAGAAGATAAGCCTGTTCCGACAATCATACTAAGCAGTAATTCACAAAGCTGATTGACAGAAGCAGAACGGCTTGTCAATTCACCGGCACTGTATTTCCGGAAGAAATTCGCCGGAAGTGCCATAATTCTCATCATCATTGCGGACTGGATTCCGACAGATGTTTTCATTTGTATTCTGGAATTGAGCATTCCCTTGACGGAAGTCAATAATTGTGTAGAAATCGCTGTACACAACATACAGACAGCAATTCCTATGAGCATTCCAGCATTGCCGTTTGATGCAACAGGACCTGTTAAGGCTCTCGTAATGCGTGGCATCAGCATTCCGATTCCAGTCACAGCGAGGATTGACAGGACAATCAGGACAGAATCACTCATTGTCATACAGTTTTTCATGTAGAGTAATAAATCCGGAATGCCGATTTTTCGCTGAGGCAGAGGCTTATAGAAACAATATGCCTCACGTTTAAATAATTTTGCAGTTTCCTGCATGATTTTGACTTTTTTGTTTGTTTTCCGGTCAATGAAATAATAACCGCTGAATCTGTCCGGAAGGAGTGCAACAGGTTCACCATTTTCTTTCTGATAGGCAAGAATTGAACCATATGCATCCTGAAACCAGTTGTCTTCCAATAAAATCTGCCGTTTCATCAGTCCATGAGGACGAAGGCAGTAATCCAGCTGTTCTTCATGTTCTTTCAGATTTTTCGGAATTTCCACAGGCTTAAAGTGATAATATTTCAGAATATCATCAATTGCCTGTTTTGTGATAATTCTGTCATCACTAATTTGTGTTGCTGTCCTTTCACCGAGGATAACACCTGCCACACGGAAGAAAGAATCTTCAAAAAGCTGCTGGTCAAGGTCACTTCTTTGTTTAATTTGTTTTTCAAACCAACCCAAAATTCTCTCCTCCTTCACTCATTTGTGACGAGTTCGGTATAAGTACCGCCGAGTTTCATCAGTTCGTCATGTGTGCCACGCTCCACGACTTTTCCCTTTTCGAGTACGATAATTTCATCACAGTCACGGATAGTCGATAATCTGTGTGCGATAACAATACAGGTGATACCTCTGTCCTTGATAGCCTTGACAACTTCAAATTCTGTCTTGGCATCTAATGCACTGGTAGCTTCGTCGAGAATAATAATAGACGGGTCCTGAGCAAGTACACGAGCGATTTCCATTCTCTGCCGCTGACCGCCGGAGAGGTCACGACCGCCGGAAGTCATCTGATATTGATAACCGCCTTCACGAGCCATAATATCTTCATGAAGCTGTGCATCACGGGCAGCAAGAATCATTTCAAAATCCTTGACAGATTCGTCCCACATCTTGATATTATCAGCAATTGTTCCCTCAAATAGGGTAATATCTTGGTCAACGACTGCAATCGAACCTGTCATGACTGCACGGTTGATTTCAGAACGTGGCTTTCCGTCAAAGAGAATTTCACCTTCCCACGGATTGTATAAACCGGAAATCAGCTTTGAAAGTGTCGATTTTCCGCAGCCGGAAGTTCCGACAAATGCCACTCTGCTGCCGGGGGTCATCGTCATGGAGAAATCTTTAATCAGCGGGTCAGCAAGTTTGGAATAGCCGAAAGTCACATGTTTCAGTTCAACATTTCCTTTGAGCTTTTTGAGTTTCTCTTCTGAAAAAACAACATTGACAACATTCGTATCTGACGGATACTGCATAACATCTTCGACACGCTCCATCTGGGTACGCATTTCCTGAATGGTCTGTCCTGCACTGACAAGCATCATTGCTGGTGACATGAAAGAGCCTAAAAATCCCTGAAACATCTGCAATGCACCAAGAGTAAACTTTCCATTCATGACGAACCAGATACCCATGACCATGACTGCATAATTTGCAAATGTCGAGAAAAATGATGGTATCATGCCAAGATAATTATTCATCTTTGCAGATTTCACAGCCTGTGCATTGACAGAAGCCTGATAGCCTGCCCATTTCTGGAAAAATCCGTTTTCCGCACCGCTGGCTTTGATAGTTTCAATCATTTCGATTCCGGCGACAGTTGTAGAAGATAATTTTGCTGTATCTCTCTGCATCACTCTCGTGATATTGACACGCTTTTCAGAAATCATTCTGGACATGAAAATATTCAATGCAAGTGTACCAATGCCGATTGCTGTCAGAAGCGGGCTTTGTTTGAGCATCAGTACCAGATAAAATATCATCATGATGGTATTCAGCAACAGCGGTGCAAATGTATTCACAAGCGTACTTGCAATAGTTGCATTGGTTGCCTGTCTGGACTGAATGTCGCCTGCCATACGCTGTGAGAAAAATTCCATCGGCATTTGCAGGACTTTCCACATATAAGTGGTACTGCCGATAACGGACATTTTGCCGTTAATTTTCAGATTATAAATTGCCTGCACCCATGCAACAACCAACTGAATAACAGCAAGACCTGCCATCACGCCGATAAAGGGCATCAGCCATTCACGATTCTGACCTGTCAGCAATCTGTCCATGAAGATTTTGGACATGACCGGATTGATAATGCCGAATAAGGAAGAAATGACTGTTGTCAGCATGACAAAGGCAACTGCCACACCTGCCCCACTAAGACGACTTTTTGCAAATTCGAGCGTACTCTTTCTTTTTCCGCTTGGTACAAATTTTTCACTTGGAGTTGGTATGATAGTCACGCCTGTAAAAGCCTTGTCGAACTCCTCCATCGTGACTTTGATAAATCCCTTTGCAGGGTCATTGATACAGGCATATTTTCCCTTGAAACCGTCAAGCACGACAAAATGATTGAAATTCCAATGGATAATACAAGGAAATTTTCCCTTTTCTCTGATGCTTTCCGGTGAACGGCGGAAGGCTTCCACTTTGAAACCATAGCTTTCAGCGGCTTTATAGATATTTTTCGCATTCGAGCCGTCACGGGACACACCGCAGTCATAACGAACCTGTTCCAATGGAATCCATTTTCCATAATAAGCCATCACCATTGCCAGAGAAGCCGCTCCGCATTCAAGAGCTTCTAACTGCATGATAACCGGAACTTTTGCCACGCCTTTGGTAATCGTCGGCTTGATTTTCTTTTCTGCCATTGTGAACCTCCTTTCAGCTGAGCAGGAAACTGATAGGAGTAATGCTTTCTGTTACGACTTTCACATCATATTTTCCGTCTGTTACAGATACAGGAGCATAGGCAATCAATCTTCCATATTCGTCCTGTTCTGTGATGGAAATTTCAGATTCTTCCGACCCGATGCGGACTGTCATGCCGGATGATACTGCACCTTTGTCGGTATCAATGAACATAATCTGTGCTGTGCCGTTTTCGACAACTGCCGTACCGTTTGCGATAGTTTCCAGATTTCCTACTGTACTCCATGCGAACAGACCGCCTAAAAGAAGAATGACAGCCGCAAGAATCACCCAGATACTTGGATTTGTCACACGGAGATAATCGGTCAGCTGTTCCGGTGAAGAAATCGTTTCCAGTGATTTTTGACGGAAAATGCTGTTTTTCTGCTGTTCTGCCATATGCATCCCCCTTTAGCTGATAGTTTTTATGATTGTCAGAATATTCTGTCCGTCTTTATACTCGTAAGATACATCATCCATTGTTTTCTTGACCATGAAAATTCCAAGACCGCCTTTTTTGCGTTCTTTCAGCGGAATCTTCACATCCGGGTCAGGTTTGGCAAGCGGGTCATACTGCTTTCCGTTATCAATAAAACTGATGATAACAGAAAGCGGTTCTTCTGTAATACCAGCTCTGATAGTAGCTGGTCCTGTTTCAGGATTGTATGCATAACT
>DGHF01000046.1 GCA_002392545.1 Ruminococcus sp. UBA3855 | reverse complement strand
CATAGAAAAACTGCGGAACATACAGCCCGAAATAACTCTCCAACTGGTCGACACCTTCGACAGATTCCTGTACCAATTCCGCTGTTGTGACCTGTTCACGATATTTGCTTCCAAGTTTCAGGAGTTTGTTATAAATCAGTTCACGCATTTTTTGTTTCACTGTTTTGGATGCAAGGTAGCTCATTCTTGTTGCGAATTGTGCCGTGAAAAATCTAATAATTACCGTAATTAAAATAATAACAATTGGAATTTTTAAATCAGAAAATCCCCATTCTTTGAGATAAAAATGCTGTATGGCATTTGCTGTCGTGAGAATCATCACGGCGTTTAAAAATAATTCCAGCCATTGAAAAATAATGTTCCCAACAATGAATTTTTTGCTTTCCGGACATAATTCTGTCAATCTCTTGTCAAACATATCATCCCTCCGATGTCTTTTTTATGCGATGGCAGTGACCGTGCGGATTTTCCGGCAGGGGTTCACCAGTAATTGCAGCTTTAATTACCCGCCTGTGAACAAACAGCATCATGACACTGAATACTAACAGTGCCAGTTTCAGGCAGTTTGTAAACGAATTTTTCATAAATATCACTTTCCTTTCTTATTTCAGTAAAATTGAAATTATCATCACCAGTCCGGCAGCAACTGCTGCTCCGGCGACCCATATCAGCGACAGAATACAGCGTTTTTTCAGCACTTGTTTCCAAGTTTGTACGAACGGCAAATCCTCCGTTCCGGGAATAATCCAGAACTTGCTGTGTCCCACCCAGAGCTTATCAATCACAGTGCCGTCATACCAGTTCATCACTTCTAAAAACAATAATGCCTGTAAATAGGCTGTTTTAAAAGAATCCACCTGATTCCATAAGCCGATAATCAACAGTAATGCAGTCAGCATGACAAGATAGAATAAAATCATGAAATTCCGCCGTTTTTTGGCGATTGTTTCTTTTGTAGTAAGTCCGATTTCAATAGCACGTTCCTGCACAGGTTTCGGATAAAAATACAGTCCGTCCAATGCACCGCCCCGGACGGCGTATTTCACCATGCCCGTGAACAGCGCACAATACAGCACAAGCTGAATCAGTATCATAAATTCACCTGCTTTCTATCAAGAAAGTTTCTGTGAATCCATGAAACGATTGATAATTTTCAGGAAAGCATCCGGATTGAATATCATCGCAAGATGACCACCCTTCATTTTCCGGACAACGGCAGGTGACGGCATGATATTGATAAGAGCCTCTTTAATATCGTCTGTGAAAGTCTTATCATCGTCCGGCTCGATGATGAGGACACGACCTTTCAGAAATGCGAAATCTTCCTTATGGTGCGTACCCATATAATTACGCAAATCAGCAAGCAGTGAAGTCATATGGCAGAAATATTCCTTTGTCATATCCGGTTTGAGCTGTTCCATCATTTCTTTGACGGCATCATATGCTCCTGGCTTGTCTTTCAGATATTTTTTGAATGCAAGGTTCATCATCAAAGGGAGCAGGAACATAGGGAATTTCTGATAAGTCTTATATCTTTTCTGCTCTTTTTTTGCATTCAGCATACCGACCATGCATTCCATGCCCTCAAAGCTGATGTCATTGGACAGCGAGGCAGTGGAAGTCAGCAGGAGTCCTCTGACCACTTCCGGATGCCGTTTGGCAATCATCTGTGCCATTAAACCGCCGTAAGACTGCCCCCAATAATAGACATTTTCGGCTTTCAGGTATTTTATCAGTTCTGCAATGGCATCCGCAGTTGCTTCATTCCCCTTGAAATCCATCGGATAATTGAACGAAATCAGGGAATACCGCTTCATAAAACTTCTTGCAATTGTAAAAAATCCGTCAGCCATTCCAGAACCGCCTGCCAGCATAACGATTGTCGCATTCACCTGCGGATTGGGATTCCTGTAATAGCGGTATTTAAAAATCCCACCTGACAGTTTCACCGTCCGCACCGGAGCAACCTTGTTATAATAGGCAAATTCTTTTTTCATATCCATCTGTGAAAAATCCATGATACATATCCTCCTTCGGAAAAATAAATCTCTTTCATTTTAGCATAAAAATGTGAACTTTCTGTGATATTTTTCCGGTTTTCAAAATTATTTTCAGAGCTTGCAGCAGGCTTTCAGCCACTGAATCTCTCAGAACAGACATCAGCAGAGCCTTTCCGTTTCTGAATCAGGTACAGCGTTTTCAGGCAATTGTCGATAGTTTCGTCTTTCATTGATTCACCTCTGATATCAGGTAAAAGCAGGCTTTCAGTGCGCCGAACGACTCCGGACAGACTGCGTGTTCCAGACGGCAGGCATCCTGTTCAGCAGTCTGAGCAGGAATACCAAGCCGGAGCAGAAGCATCCTGAAAAATTCATACCGCTGAATGACTTCTTCGGCACATTTTCTGCCTTTTTCGGTGAGAATCAGGCATTTTTCATCATCCGTGAGAATATAGCCTTCTTCTGTCAGAATATGGACACATCTGCTGACAGAAGCTTTTGAAATATTCCGTTCCTCTGCGATATTGATAGCGTAGACAGAACCTTTTTTCTGCTGAATCTGATAAATCGTTTTCAGGTAATTTTCAAGAGTTTCATCTCTCATGACCATCCCTTCCTTCATGAAATGCTCTGTACAGGCAGGACAAACGGCTTTCCGTGCAAATCGGAAATTTGCAGGTCAATGCCGTAGACCTCCTGAATCAGTTCCGATGTAATGATTTTCCTTGGTTCTCCCTGTGAACAGATTTTTCCGTTTTTCATGGCGATAATCTCGTCACTGTAATATAATGACTGATTGATGTCATGCAGTACCATGATAATTGTCATTCCGTGTTCCTCGTTTAAAGTGCGTACCAACTTCAATATCTGTAATTGATAGCGAATATCCAGATATGTGGTAGGTTCATCGAGAAATAAAATTTTTGTATCCTGAGCGATAGCCATAGCAATCCACACCCTCTGACGCTGACCGCCTGACAATCGTGAAACAGGCTTGTCTTTGTGTTTGAATGTGTTTGTGATTTCTAAGGCTCTCTGAATTTTTTCCTCATCCTCGCTTGTATTGGCAGACATTCCGAATCCGTGATGAGGGGTTCTGCCGTAAGCGACTAATTTTTCGACTGTAATATCTTCCGGAGCAGTATTGTACTGATGTACAATTGCCACCTGTTTGGCGAAATCACGCAGTTTCATGCCGGAAACATTCTGATTTCGCAGGAAAATTTCTCCGCTTCTTGGTTTCAGATTTTTGGTAATCAAATTGAACAGCGTGGACTTTCCGCATCCGTTTGCACCAATCAGAGTGGTAACTTTTCCCTCTGCGATTTTCACGGAAAGCTCCTTGATGACTTCATTCGTGCCGTAGGCAAATTCCAGATTCCTGATTTCAAATACATCAGCCATTGTGCTTATCTGACCTCCTCAGCAGGAAAATAAAGAACGGTCCTCCGACAACTGCCATGATGACAGTCGCATTGATTTCATAAGGATAGCAAATCGTTCTGCCGACCGTATCAGCTAAAAGAAATGTAAACGCTCCTAAAATCATGGTATACGGCATCAGGACAGCGTGATTGCTTCCAATCAGAAGCCGTGCAATATGGGGAACAATCAAGCCTAAAAAGCTGATAGGTCCAATCACAGCCGTTGAAATTGAGGCGAGCAGACAGGCAATAAACGAAATTATCAGCCGAATCGTTGTCACATTCACACCGAGTGAACGGACGGTTTTGTCCTCCAAACTCAGCAGATTGCAGTATTTCGTCACGCACAGCGAAAGAATCAAGCCGACAACTGCATAGCACACAAGAAGTTTGAAATCAGACCATGTTTTCTGCGTGATATTGGCATTTACAATACTCGCCACACCGGAATAATTCGAGCCTGTGCCGGAGTTGAAAGCATTCATCAAACCTGTGAACATGGTGTTGATTGCCACGCCGACTAAAATCAATCTTAATGGGCTTAGTCCAGATTTCCACGACAGCAGATAGACCAATGCACACGCACCGCATCCGCCGATACAGGCGAATAATGGCGTAAAATTGTACAGAAGCGGAAACAATGCCGTCACAATCACCGCCATGAAACTCGCTCCGGAACTGATGCCGATAATGCCGGGGTCAGCCAGCGGGTTCTTCATAACCGCCTGCAATAACACTCCTGATACCGCCATTGCCGCACCGCCGAGCATGGATATAAAAATTCTCGGAAAACGCAAATCATAGACAGTTGCTACATCTTTATCATAAGCCACAAATAAACCTTTGAACAACTGTACCGGAGTAATTTTCAAACTTCCGGTATTGACTGCAATCACGAATAAAATCAGCAGGAGAATGGCTGTCACAAGATAGGCTGTGAAAATTCTGCTTTTCTTTATCAAAACGATTCCCCCTATTCTTCGCCGTAAAGAATCGGCTGTAGATATTCGAGGGCTTCCGGATAATCGAAATTTGCACTCATGCTGAACAGACTGCTCGGCAGATAATAGACTTTATTTTCTTCAACGGCTCTGAAATGTTTCCAAGTGTCGTTGTTGGCAAAATCATCTTTCAGGTGCTTGTATGCCTGTTCATCAAGTCCACCATGAGCCGTGCAGACGATAATATCAGGGTCTTTTTGAATAATGTCCTCTGTATTTGCAATGATATAATCTGCCGATTCATCGGGATAAACGTTAATTCCTCCGGCAAGCCTGACAAGCGAACCTGTGTAGCTGTTTTCTGTTGCCACGCTGTACGAACCCGGAAAGCCCATCAATACCAGAACTTTCGGCTTTGTCTTGTCAGCGTTTTTCTGATTGTATTCTTCAATAAATTTTTCATATTCGTCAATCATGGACTGTGCCTGTTCTTGCCTGCCGAAAATCTGCCCTAAATCGTCAATACTCTGATACATTCCCTCGACACTTTCCAGATTGAGGAAGATGGATTTTGTACCGATTGCCGCATATTTCGGCTGTAAATCATTTTTCAGGCTTGCGGGTCCCAATACCCAGTCCGGATTCAGAGAAGCGATAATTTCAAAATCTGGCGACATTGCCAAGCCGACTCTCACAGCATCATTATACCGTTCCGGAATCGTGCTTAAATTCGTATCACAGACACCGACTAAATCAAGATTAAGACGGTCAGTAATATCAGCCGTTGCCGGAGAAGTGGCTACAAGCCTTGTGTTTTCAGTGATATTAACAGTTGCCTGTGTTTCGGGGTGCTGGTCAACACATCCGGACATGACCGATAAAATCAATGCCGAAATTGATAATGCTATTATTTTTCTGAATTTCATTGACTGCCCTTCTTTCTGGTTACTGCGAAGATGATACCACCAATCACAGCAGCACCGCCCACTCCGGCAAGTACACCAACTCCAAAGCCACTATTATGATTTTGTTCTGGTTCAGGAGTGATTTCTGCCGATGTACCGCCGATAACGTCAGATAACTGCATCAGATTGCCCTTTTCGTCATAAATCATGACACCGTTTCCGGGATTGTCAGCATTACCACCGACACTCGGCATAGGGTCGTCACCATTTTCAGTATATATTACAGTTGTTTCAGTTTCGGTTGTGGTGACAGCAGTTGAAGTTTTTGTTTCAGTTTGCGATTCTGTTTCAGTTACAGTTGTTGTGACTTTTTCCGTGACTGTCTGAGTTTCGGCAGTAGTTGTCTGTACTTCTGTTTCAACAGTTGTTTCCGGCTGAGTTTCTTCCGGAACTTGTGTTTGCTTTGGCTTCCGTCCAGTTGATGTCCGGAGTGATGCCGTTAAATTCCAGAGCTGTGCAGACTATCGAGGTCAGACAATGCCCTTCACACATTTTAAAGAGTGCGTTCATATTCAGCCTGTCAAGATAATCCGGTTTCAGTTTTGTTCTGAGTAGAACGGATTTGCACAGCCGGAGCATATCATAGCCATTTTTCTTGATATTATCTGTCATTGATTCCTCCATTTTCAAACTGTATCACCTTGTCACAGAGTTCGAGTGCCTTTGGTCTGTGCGTGATGATGATAACAGTTTTATCGGTCATGGTTTGTAAATTTTCAAGCAGATGCTTTTCTGTATTTTCATCCAGAGAACTGGTTGCTTCGTCCAGAAGCAGAACAGGACTGTCCGAGAAAATCGCCCTTGCAACGGCAATTCTCTGCATCTGCCCTTCGGAAAGTCCTGTACCTCTTTCACCAAGAAGCGTGTCAATACCGTTTTCCAACTGGCTGACAAATTCATCTGCACAAGAAATCTGCAAGGCACGGTTCATTGCATCAATGTCATAAGTTCGCTCCATATCACCGAACTTGATGGTTTGAATATCTGCTAAATCCCAAGTTGGAGAACAAAAGTAAAAATAATTATCATCGCCATCATCTTCAACATCAAAATAAATAAGACTTCCGAGTTGTAAGTCAAGGAGAGAATTATACTCAATGGAAATGTATCCATCCTTAGATTCCAAATTTGTAAAAGTTCCTGTTGCGCAATCAACCCAGTTATAAGAAGCTAACTCCTCACGATAATTTACGCTACTTAAAGTTTTAAAGTCATTGTAAGAAACGTAATCACTGATATGATATTTCGCGGTATAGGTTCCGTTGTCATTATGCATCACTTCACCATAATCAAACACATTTTGTGCGTTATAATTATTGGCGTTATTGGTGTAAAGTACAGCAACCGTGCTTGAATATATTGCCTGTTCAGAATATTTTTCAACCTTAGTTGGAATCTCAGTTTTATAAGTCCACCGAGAATTATTGGCATCCTGCATATCACTAACATCCGAAACATCAAGCGTGTTCAAACCAAATGTCACAAGACTATAATAGCTTGTGTTAGCAGAATTGTTAGGTGTATTAAGGATTGCAAGAAACATAAATTTTTCACTGTAATCATCAATATCAACAGTGATATAAGCTCTATCTGTCACTTCATCATATTGTTCAACCACAAAATCGCCAAACTTATTGCTTGATTCACCATACTTATAGTAATCATTGTAAGCATCTGAAACATATTTCGATGCAATTGAATCATATGCGCCGAAATACTCCCTATTTTCTTCGTTGAATATTGAATTTGGAATTATTGTAGCAGAAGATTTATAATTTGTAACATACTGCTGTTTCATTGGAATAAAAGCATCATATAAACTCCAGTTGTCAACAAAAAACGTAAGAGATTGCTTGCCCGTTTCAGAAACTGTAAAAACAGCACTGCTTGAGTAGTGTAAAGGAGTATTTGTCAACTGAGTGGTGATTTTTGATGATTTATATTGAATTAATGGTGCTGAAAAAACACCGCAGTCGCTCTCATCCGCCGCAAAAACAGCGGATGGGTTAACAATAGTGCTAACCCATCCGCCGGCAGTAGAAGAAACGCATAATAAAACAGCAAGAAATGTACCAAATATTTTCTTGTTATTCACTTATGTTCCTCCCCGTAATGATTAGCAGTTGCAGTCTTCGCAGTCGCACTCAGAAATAACGAACTTTACTGTCATTTCGCCACCACCCGGATGTCCCGGAATACCAGTTACAACAACATCTGCATAGTAAGTACCGAAATCACTATCATTGGAATTGAGGCTGTTTTCGGGGTCAATTGAAATTGACTGATAGGTGTAACCGTTTTCATCCTCATCCTCTTCATTGAAAGTGGCATCTTCAACAATAGAAACACCAGCAGAATTGCGAACATCATCAATATAACCCCAAACAGTATAGGAACCATACGGCATAGCATAGCTCTGAAGGATAATTGTCATTGTATCAGAAGTATCGCCATTGTATACAGCAGAAGCGATAAAATCATCACCATGCGGCATTTCAACCCATACACCAGAAGCATTCTGATAATACAGGGTCACCTTGCCATAGCAGTTGTCCGAAGTGTCCTTCACACAGGCAGCGGAAGCGGCAAGAGCAGAAACACTCATAGTAGCCATCATAGACATTGCAGCGATAGCTGCGAGAATCTTCTTTTTCATAAGAATTTTCCTCCTTGATAAAAATAAATATAGTTTTTGTCGTGTGCCTTGCCAAAGCCTACTATTTCGATTTAACCCCTATGTTTAGAGAACACACAGCGATAAAATAAAGGCTATGACTTAGCACGTTGCTTTTGCAGAACAAGCCGGTTCATGACTCCGGATGCTCTGCACGGATTTTCAGAAACGTTTCTGCTTGTGCCTGCTTTTCGTTAGCTATTGCTAACATATGAAAATACAGCAGACACGGAGATTGGTTCGGAGCTGCCGTACCTGACCAGCACAGCATCATGCGGATGGTATTCTGGCATACCGCCAGAACTGGTATTTAATGCTCCGTGGAGCGTTAAACCACTGTTACGCAGTCAGGCAAAGCAATCAGCAAATGCTAACCGATACCCTGAAAATTCGGAGTCCGCCGAGCGTTCCCACGCTGTGACTCCCAAGCCTGCCTGCCGGAGCTGTCCGGTCTGGTATTGGTTTCCTGACTACGCTATTATTATAGCACAAAATTAAAAGGTTGTCAATGAGATGTTTTGTTCTAAATTTTGAACAAAAATCCGATGTTTTCGAACAACTATAGATAGAAAGTGGCGAAAAATAAAGAGTTTGTTTTTTAGAACTTTTTGTATTGGAAAAATCCAGTTAAAAATTCGTTTATTTTGCACAAAATATAAATGCAAAAGCATTCAAAAACTGTTTATTAAATCATATCCTAATAATCATTTTTGCGATACGGATGCCCATATCTTTTTCTTTGACAGATGGTTTGAAACGAAGGAAAAGTTGCCCATAGAAACAATCCTCAAATTTAATGAACTGAAAACATTCTAATGGAACTTTCACATTGTCTCCGACAAACAGCAATTCGATAAAATCGCCATTATGATAGTACCAGACATCTGTCACATATCCATGCATAGATTCCTTATATGGATTATACTGGTCTAAATCGGTACGGTGCAAGCGAATAAAGCCTTTTTTATCTGAAATTTCGCAAAATCCTGGATGCAAGAATCCACGATTAGCCATAGAAACCTGTTTAGCAGAATAGAATTCCAGTGATTCTTTTAGAAACTCCTCTGCTGTTTTTTCGGAAAATTCAATCGGCTGTATTTCTTTCTTCAGAGGCATGAACATGGGTGTATTCTGTTGGGTAGGGTCATAAAACGGCAGCATGATGAACTCAATACCAAACGATTCATTTTCCATTAATTCACATATTGTTTGTCCTGTGATTGTCTCATAGTGTTCCAATTCCGCACTCATTCTCTGTTTAGGAGTATCAAGCATAAAAGCTTTGTAAGCATCCTTTGGAAGAAGCATTGCTACCGCTTCGGCAGTGGACTCAGCCTCTTCTTCAGAGCAATACTTACTTAAAATGTGAAATATCACTTCATAGTTTCTATGCTTTTCAACAGCAAACAAATCTCCTTTTTCTGTCAGGCAATATTTTCCGCTTTCATTTTTTTCAAGAAATCCCTCCTCTACAAGTTGGTTAGCGTACTTAGTGACTTCAGATTTGACAGCATTAGTTTCCCTTGCAACGGCTATTAATTTTGTTTTTTCACGCTCATGATAAATATGGCTTATTAACTTAAAGCGGATTCTTGCTTTTCTTTGGATGATATCATCCATATTAATATTCAGTCCCTTCTTATAACTGGCAGGCATTGTTGTTTTTTGCTAACCATTATAACATAACTTTTGAAAAAAGTCAACATAAATTTGAAAAATAAAAAATCTTCCGAGAACAATAAAATCCCGGAAGAAGTTTTCAATATAGTTAAATAACAATCATCATTTGTGCAGTATACTGTATTCCGGAGTTGATAGTAATTCTGACAGCGACCTGAAGAAAACACTTATCGAATTTTGATGCACCGGTGAATGCTGCAAGAGGAATCTCGAAATCGTTCCGATTCAGTCTGCACTCAATAAACTTCTGCTCTTTTATGTCATAATATTCTACAGAACTTGCCATATCTGTAACTTCAAAAATACCTGCCATAGCTTCCTTGCTTTTTCTCAAGAAGTGTACTTTCTTTTCAGACGGACTGATTTTCATGATGGCACAGATTTTGAAAAGGCTCTTCAAATCATCCGAAAACTGTTCTTCATCTGTCAGTTCATCATCTGGAATTATATATTTTCCGAAAAGATTAAAAAGCATATACTCAACCCGGTAGATGCCATTCTGAATCTCCTGACACAATGCACTGCCATCGAATTCTTTGTATTTCTTCAGTGCTTCCCGAATGACATTATTTTTCTTTTTCTCTTCTTCAGCAATAAGAGTGGTAAGAGCGAATATCGTAATCAATGAATTATTTATTTCCAAATCAGAACCATCCTGCTTTTTGCCAATAGCATTAAAAAGCGAAGCTGTTCCTTCGTATTTTTTGTAGTATCGTTCCGTAACAGTATGTCCATATGCCGTCAGATGGAAGGGAATATCCTGCGTAACAAGCTCCAAGAGCTGCATTTGTTCAAGGGTATCCATGATTGCAGGCTCAGAATACTCTGTATCCTCCATAAATTTAAAAACATCGATTTGACCATCATTTTCATATGCGTAGATAAGCAAAGCTACTGTAAGGAATGAGACATTTTCAGAATTTAACATTTTTATATCCTTTCTATGATATATCATCAAGGCAGGCAGACTTGATTCATGGCTTATATTATAACACACATAATATTTAGCTGTCAAGATTTTTTAGTAAAAATTTCTCACTTTTAGCATAATCATTGAGAACTGAGGAAAGTGTACAATATTTCGACTGGAAGTTCTGTCGGGAAATGTTATAATATAGTAGCAAGTCGTCTGCCAAATCCAAAAGTAGTCTGTACTGTCTGGTACAGGCTCTTTTTTTATTTCTTTTGCTGTCTGGTAATGCAGATTTTAAGTGAATCGGCTGAAATTTTTCTTTAAAATGCCGTTTCCGGAAAGGAAATACCATGCAGAAAGAAAATTATGAACATTCTGTAAACATTTCTAAAACTGGACAAAACCTGTCCAGTTTAAATGCTAAAGTGAAATCAGACAGAAGGAAAGGGGTGGCTCGTATGAATGCAAATGAACGCCGTTCAGAAATCTCAAAAATCATGGAGGTCAAGCGTGTCAGCACGGCTTTTGAACTTGCTTCCGTATTCGGAGTATCAGAAAAGACAATTTTTCGTGATATTGATATCATTTCTTTGGATATTCCGCTTCATAAAGTTCCGGGGAGAGGCGGCGGCATAAGAATGGACGAGTGGTATCATCCGCACAAGAACATATTATCAAGGCAGCATACCGCTGTTTTGACAGCCCTTATGAATAATTGTGATGATGAACAGCAGAAACAGTCTATTCAGCAGTTACTTATTGAATTTGGTGCTCCTTCCTACCGTCAGAAATAATCAAAGAGGAGTGAAATACTTAATGACCCCAATCATGAAACTGGTGAATGCCCTGAATGCAGTAATCGCAGCATTGCAGGAAATCGCAGGCGAAGAAACCAAAATCGAAATGGGGCAGTTTGTAGAAATCTACACACCGCCTGAACTGGAAGAACCGTCTGCACAGCCGACCGAAGAAAAAACTTCTGCTGAAACCCAGAAAGCAGAAGTCACACACGATGATGTCAGAGCCGCACTTGCAGAAAAATCCCGTCTCGGATTCAAGAACGAAGTGAAAGCTCTGATGAAAAAATACGGTGCGGACAAGGTTTCTGCACTTCCGCAGGACAAATGTGCGGAGATTCTGAAGGAGGCGGAGAAAATTGGAAGCTAAACATTCTGAACGCTCTCATGCGAAACTGTCTGCTTCTTCCAGTGCCAGATGGCTTGCCTGTCCGCCTTCCGCACTGCTCAACGCCAAAGTAGTCGATACAGCATCAGACTTTGCCAGAGAAGGCACTTGTGCGCATGAGCTTGCGGAATACAAAGTCAACAAATTCCTCGGACACAACGTCCGTGACCCTACAGAAAACCTTGATTTCTTTGATGCGGAAATGGCAGAATGCACAGACAGCTATTTGCAGTACATCACCGAAGAAACGGCAAAATACCGCAAGCCTGTCGTCATGGTGGAACAAAGGCTGGATTTCTCAGCCTATGTTCCTGACGGATTTGGTACGGGTGACTGTATTATTGTTGCGGATGAGGTGCTGACTGTCATTGACTTCAAGTATGGAAAGAACGTCCTTGTATCGAGTGAAAACAACTCGCAGATGATGCTGTACGCACTCGGTGCATTGGATTTGTTTGATATTCTGTACGACTTCAAAGAGGTCAAAATGGTAATTTTCCAGCCGAGAATGCAGAACGTCAGCGAATACACCATGACCGTCAACGACCTGCTCAACTGGGCAGAACATACACTGAAACCGACAGCCGTACTTGCCGCTGAGGGAAAAGGCGAATTTCAGGTTGGTGAACACTGCCGTTTCTGTAAAGTCAAAGCTACTTGTCGGAAACGTGCCGAATACAATCTAATGCTGGCACAGTACGATTTTGCAATGCCTGCAGAACTCGAAGATACCGAAATCGAGGCGATTCTCGAAAAAGCCGATAAATTGACTTCATGGGTGAATGACATCAAAGATTATGCCCTTTCTCAGGCACTCAACGGAAAACAGTGGACAGGCTGGAAACTGGTGGAAGGTCGCTCCACCAGAAAGTACACAGATGAAAATGCCGTAGCAGAAGCAGTAAAATCAGCAGGCTTAGACCCTTATGAACATAAAGTTCTTGGACTGACTGCCATGCAGAAACTGCTCGGCAAAACCAAATTTAATGAACTGCTCGGCGGACTGATTTATAAGCCGCAGGGCAAACCAACACTTGTTCCAGATTCGGACAGCCGTCCGGAATGGAGCAGTGCTGAAAATGATTTCAAGGAGGA
>DGHF01000219.1:2033-2692 GCA_002392545.1 Ruminococcus sp. UBA3855 | reverse complement strand
CGGTCAGTTCCTTAGCAATCTGGTATGGTGACTTTCCTTTCAGGAATTCAGCATAAATTCTGCGGACAATGACTGCCTGTTCCGGATTGACAACAAGTTCTCCGTTTTTCCCCTTGTCGTAGCCGAGAAATCTGCCGAAGGGAACAGAAACCTTTCCGTCTGCAAAACGCTTTCTCTGTCCCCATGTGACATTTTCTGAAATGGAACGTGACTCTTCCTGACTGATGCTTGACATGATACTTAGTAATAATTCTCCCTTGCTGTCAAATGTCCAGATATTTTCCTTCTCGAAATATACCTCCACCCCATGCTCCTTCAAAGTGCGGATTGTGGTAAGGCTGTCAACCGTATTTCTTGCGAACCTGCTCACACTCTTGGTGATGATTAAATCTATCTTCCCACCTTCGTAGATACAAAATAGTTTCAACTGCACCAGACTCAAATCTTGGGTGCATCTTGGGTGCATCAACAAATGAAAGCTATGTACATACAAAAAAATCGGCACTCCGCCAAAAAGCAGAGCGCCGCAGAAATAACGTGTTCAATCCTTAAATTTTACTTTCATATCCTTTTTGCTGTAAACTGTAATAGATTCAAGCAGTGTTCCCCAGAGCGTTTCATCAAATTCGGACAATGGATTCTGTTTACTGATATTTGCG
>DGHF01000219.1:0-1902 GCA_002392545.1 Ruminococcus sp. UBA3855 | reverse complement strand
TTTCTGCAATCTCTTTTTCAAGCAGCTCAAATTTGCTTTTTGCTGTTTCATAGCAGTCGACAAGTGCTTCATACCGCTGCTGATATTCCTGCTGATTCTGTGCAGTCTGTGCATTCTCCCTGATACAGTTTTCCACTCTCTCAGTATACATTATCGTTTCTTCCTTGAATTTATCACGTTCTTTCTCCAGCGCAGTCACATCAGATACTTTCGCAATGCTCTCACGCAGATTCGCTGTGATTTCCGCTTTATTCTGAAGCATATCATTGACTGCCTGAATGAAAGTGAGCTTGATTTCATCAGCAGTCAGATGCGGAGTTCCGCAGCGTTTTCCGTCTTTGTATTTATGACTGCACTGATAAACAATCCTCTTGTACCGGTCAGTGGAATGCCAGACTTTCGGACTGTAAAAGCATCCGCATTCTCCGCAGACAAGCTTTGAGGCAAGAATATCCACACCGCTGTACCGGCTTTTCCGTGACTGCCGTCTCTCCATCTCAGCCTGTACCGCATCAAACACTTCCGGAGTGACAATACCTTCATGACTGCCTTCCACATAGTACATAGGAATTTCACCGTGATTGATTTTCTGCTTTTTTTGTCAGATAATCGGCAGTATAGGTCTTTTGCAGGAGAGCATCACCCTTATATTTCTCATTGGTCAGAATGCTTTTTACGGTACTGCCGTGCCATTTTTCTTTTCCGGCAGGTGTCTTGATGCCTTGTTCTGTCAGCTTTTTGGCAATCGTATGCGGTGTCAGTCCTGTCAGAAACAGATTGTAAATTTTCCGCACAGTTTTTGCTTCCGTCTCATTGATGACCATTTTTCCGTCAGGTCCTCTGTCATATCCAAGAAAACGTCCGAACCGAACATTCGGCTTTCCGTCCGCCATGCGCTTCCGCTGTCCCCATATTACATTTTCAGAAATGGAACGGGATTCTTCCTGTGCGAGGCTCGACATAATGGAGATTAACAATTCCATTTTCACCACGACTTTGATACAATGTGAATTTTGAAATCACGAGGGGGGTGCAGGGGGGTGCATAAAAAAACGATAGCTTTTTGCACCGAAAAACAGACAAAAAAAGAACTCTACCAAAAACAGCAGAGTTCTGAAAAAATAGCCCTGAAAAATTGTATTCAATTGGTACACATTCCGTCTCTGAACTTTACTCTGATGTCGTCTTTGGTACAAACCGTCATGGACTCCAAAAGAATGCCCCATAATGTTTCATCAAATTCCGTCAGCGGATTCATTTTTGAAACGCTGTCGATAAAAGTCTGCATCATCTGCATACGCTGGCTTTTTTCTTCAATCTGCTGTTCCAGTTCTTCATATCTTGCTTTTGCTGTGTCGTAACGTTCTGAAAGGCTGTCATATTTTTTCCGGTATTCTGTCTGGTCGAGGGCAACCCGTGCATTTTCCATGATGAGACTTTCCACCATTCCGGCAAGCAGAACCGTTTCTTCCTTCATGTGGTCACGCTCCTGTTCCAGTGCAGTGCAGTCAGATATCAGCTTCATTCCCTCTTTCAGATTGCTGATAATCTCATCACGGTTTTTAAGCAGAGCATTCACTGACTGAATAAAAAACGATTTGATTTCTTCTGCCGTCAGATGTGGAGTAGTACAGCGGCTCTGATTTTTATACTTGTGACCACACTGGTAAATAATCCTTTTGTATCGGTCAGTGGAGTGCCAGACTTTCGGACTGTAGAAACATCCGCATTCTCCGCATATCAGCTTTGCTGACAGAATATCCACACCGCTGTAACGGCTGCCACTTTTACTGCGTCTTTCGATTTCCTGCTGGACTGCATCGAAAACTTCCGGTGAAACAATTGCTTCATGGTTGTCCTGCACATAATACATCGGCACTTCCCCATGATTTGTTTTTATCT
>DGHF01000012.1 GCA_002392545.1 Ruminococcus sp. UBA3855 | reverse complement strand
GGTGCAGAAGTGGAATTTTATACACGCTCAATCAGCTTGCTGATGAAGGTCATGTCTATGCAGAAAAAGAACAGCTCCTCAAAAAATGTCAGGAGCTGTTAGAGGTTGATATTTCAATTGTCGAAAATGCCTTGAATGCCACCATTTCACGGAATGACTTGATAATTGAAAATGATGCTATCTATTTACCAGCCTTTTATTACGCTGAATGCGGAGTTGCGGAAAAATTGCTGGAATTGGCGGAATCTGATACGATTCTCAACAATCAGATTCAAGTCAATATTTCTGCTTTACAGCAAAAATTGAACATTCAATATGATGACATTCAGGCACAGGGCATTCAACAAGCGGTTTCTTCAAAAGTCATGATTCTGACAGGAGGCCCCAGAACTGGCAAGACCACAACAACCCTAGGCATCATTGAAGCGTTGAAATCCCTCGATAATAAAATTTTATTGGCAGCTCCCACAGGCAGAGCCGCTAAACGTATGACTGAAGCCACTGGAATGGAGGCGAAAACCATTCACAGACTGCTTGAATTCAGTCCGGAAAAGGGTTATCAGCGAAATAAAGAAAACACTCTTGACGGAGATGTGTTAATCGTTGACGAATCTTCAATAATTGATATTGTTCTGATGTATTCGCTGTTGAAAGCCATCCCTCTGCATATGAAGTTGATTTTAGTTGGAGATATTGACCAATTGCCGTCTGTCGGGGCAGGAAATGTATTGAGAGATATTATTGATTCACAGCGTTTTCCGGTAATTCGATTGATACGGATTTTCCGACAGGCACAGTCAAGCCAAATTATCATGAATGCTCACAGAATCAATCACGGACAGTACCTCAATTTACGAAATCAGTTAGGAACAGACTTTTTCTTTATCGAATGCGAAGAACCTGAACAGGCAGCCAGTCAAATTGTTGGGCTTGTCCAATCAAGACTTCCGAAATATTGCCGTGTCAGCCCGACTGACATTCAAGTTTTAACCCCTATGCAAAAAGGTGTGATTGGTGCAGCAAATTTGAACCAATTGCTACAGCAAAATTTGAATTCGTCTCAAACTTGGCTGACACATGGAAATCGAACTTATCGGCTTCATGATAAAGTCATGCAGATTAAAAATAATTATGATAAAGATGCCTTTAATGGCGATATTGGTACAATTTTTGATATTAACACCATTGACAAAGAGCTGACTGTTCAGTTTGAAAATCGTTTTGTGACATATGACAGTTCAGATTTAGACGAACTCGTCCTTGCTTATGCCATCACGATTCACAAGTCGCAGGGGTCAGAATATCCGATTGTGGTAATGCCCGTCATGATGACACATTTCATTATGTTGCAACGAAATTTAATTTATACTGGTATTACCAGAGCCAAGAAAATGCTGGTTTTGGTCGGCACGAAAAAAGCCGTTGCCTATGCGGTGCATCATGTCACAGTCACAAAACGAAACACCAAATTGAAAGAACGTCTACAAAACGGTTAAGGAAGGAGCTGTTTTTCATGGTCGTGATTTATGCTGAAAAAAGCAGTCTTGCCAAAACGATTGCGGAGGTGCTTCATGCCGGACGGCGCATTCCGCTCAATGGTGAGCCGACAATCGGATATTATCAATCTCGTTTCAATGGAGAAGATGCCATTTTATGCCATGGTGTCGGACATCTGATGCAGTTAGTCCCTGCGAAAAATTATGATGCAAAATATTCCAGATGGGACTTGTCAGTTTTCCCCTGTATTCCTGAACAATTCCGCATTGCTCCAAAAAGTTCCACGATTGCCTGTGCGAAACTCGTCAAATCGTTTCTGAGCCGTGCAGATTGGGTCATCAATGCCACTGACCCCGACCGTGAGGGAGAGCTGATTTTTTCCTATGTGTATCAGGCTTGCAATTGTCATGCACCTGTCATGCGGGCATGGATTGAGGACTTGACGGACTCCAAAATCAGAAAGGCTTTTCAAAATTTGATTGCACCAAATCAGCCGATTTCTCCCCAAAATTCAGGAACTCCCAACGATTTACAGCTTGCCGGACGTGCCAGAGATATTGCAGATTGGCTGATTGGAAATAATTTGACCGTTGCCACCACAAAAAAATTTGGAAATTATGAAGAATTGCTTTCCGTTGGACGGGTACAGACTCCGACTTTGGCTCTTGTGGTGAAACGAGAAAAGGAAATTCAGAATTTTGTAAAGTCGAAATTTTGGCGATTGCTTGCGAATTTTATCACTGCAAATCATGAACAGTTTCAAGCGGAATATTCCGGCGGAAAATTTGATAAAATCGAAGATGCTCAGAAAATGCTTGCACTTTGCAGAAATACTCATGGAATTGTCAAAGAAATCACAACCAAACGCAGAACACAGCCTGCACCACTCCTATACAATGCCACACAATTGCAAATCACTGCAAATAAAATTTTCGGCTGGAATGCGGACAAAACTTCTAAAATTATGCAGATTCTTTACGAAAAGAAACTCATGACTTACCCCCGAACTTCTTCGGAACATCTGACTTCTGCCATGATGCCCGAAACCACACAGACCATCTCAAAATTGTTGCAGATGCCAGAATATAGCCGTTTATCCATTCCGCAAAATCAATGGCAAAAGTTCACAAAACGACATTTTGATGACAGTAAAGTCGGTTCGCATCCAGCAATTATTCCGACTGTGAATGTTCCGCAAAGTCTTTTGGGATTGTCAGCGGATGAAAAGGCTTTGTATGATTTGTTGGCGAAATCGCTAATTAGAATTATTTATCCCAAAGCAATTTTGGATGATACAGAAGTCTTGATTGACGTGAATCAGGTGGAATTCAAGGCGACTGGTACGGTTCTTGTCAATGCCGGCTGGTATGTTGTGGA
>DGHF01000019.1 GCA_002392545.1 Ruminococcus sp. UBA3855 | reverse complement strand
TATCATGATTAAACTGATTACAGGCAAGAAGGGCTCTGGCAAGACCAAGACCCTCATCGAAAACATCAACAATGCAGTTGCTGAGACAAACGGTTGCCTCGTTTGCGTAGAGAAGGGCGAAACCCTCCGCCGTTCCATCAGCTACAAAGTTCGCTGGGTAGGCGTTGAGCAGTTCAACATTGCCGGTTATGAAAAATTCTATGGTTTCATTGCTGGTATGCTCGCTGGCAACTACGACATCAAAGAAGTATTTGTTGACGGTATCCTGAAAATCGGCGGTGCTGATTTCGTGGAACTTGGCAATATGCTGGCTGAACTGGACAAGCTCACCGGAAATGATACCATTATAACATTCACTGTTTCTGCTGATAACAGCGAACTCCCTGAATCTGTGACAAAGTATCTGTAATTCCCTGCAAAATTTACGGAAATTTCCGAAAAGGGCTTGACAAATTTCGGGAAATCAAGTATAATAAGATTTGTGATGCTCTATGAAGGAGGTCTTCTGCAATGATGATGAATATTAAGCATGTACTGAATATTTCGGGAACTTCCGAAAAGCTGGATTTTTCCGTTTCTGAAGAACGTCTGGCAGAAGTGCATACATGCGAGTTTGTTTCACCTGTCAGAGTGACAGGTGATGTGACGAATCATGCAGGAGCTGTCACGCTCCGGATGCAGATTGACTTTTTGCTCATGGTGACATGTGACCGCTGTCTGAAAAGGCTTGTCCGTGATTTCAGCTATCAGGAAGAACACATTGTTGTCCGTTCGCTGGAATCGGAAGAGGATGAGGCGGATTATATTGTTGCAAGGGCTGAGAGCATTGACCCAGAAGAAATTGCTGTCATGGATTTACTGCTGGAACTGCCTACAAAAATGCTGTGCCGTGAGGACTGCAAAGGGCTTTGCCCAAAATGTGGGTGTGACCTGAATGAAATGACATGTGATTGTTTTACTGAGAATTAAACCGACGGGATGTCGGTAACAAGGAGGTGCTAGGCAATGGCTGTACCGAAGAGAAAAACGTCTAAGGCTAGAAAGAACAAGAGACGCAGTGCCGTTTGGAAGCTGGAAGTTCCGGCTATGAGCAAATGCGACCGCTGTGGTGCGCTGAAAGCTCCCCATAAGGTTTGCAAGAACTGCGGATTCTATAAGGGCGTAGAAGTTCTGAAACTGGATGCTGAATAAGCAAATTGGGCGGAGAGATGGCTTGCCTTCTCTCCGCTTTTTATTACTTTTTTATTATATTAACAGGGGGTGAAAATTTTGGTTACGATTACAGGAATTATTTCCGGTTCTCCGGCGGATAAAGTCGGGGTCAAAGCCGGAATGTTGCTTATTTCCATCAATGGGCATTCTGTAAGAGATGTTCTCGACTATATGTTTTATGCATCTGAAACAGAAGTCAATCTTCTGATTGAAGACAACCACGAACAAAAAACATTTCACATTGAAAAAGACGAATACGACGATTTAGGGCTTGAATTTGAGAGCTTTCTCATGGATAAAAAACAAAGTTGCTCCAATAAATGCGTGTTCTGTTTCATTGACCAGATGCCCCCCGGAATGCGTGAAACTCTCTATTTCAAGGATGACGATGCAAGACTTTCTTTTCTTCAAGGAAATTATGTCACCCTCACCAATATGTCACAGGAAGACGTGAACAGAATCATTGAAATGAAACTGAATATCAACGTTTCCGTCCATACGACTAACCCCGAACTCCGTGTGAAAATGATGCATAACCGCTTTGCTGGTGAGAAATTAAAATTCCTCTGGCAGATGGCAGAGGCAGGAATTAAATTGAATTGTCAGATTGTGTTATGTCCGCAACTCAATGACGGCGCAGAATTGGAACGGACTTTAACCGATTTCGGGAAGATGTTACCTAATATTACCAGTGTGGCAGTCGTTCCGGTTGGCTTGTCGAAATACCGAAAAGGCTTGTACCCTTTAATTCCTTTCACAAAGGAAACCGCAGGGAATGCGATTGATACGATTGAACGCTATCAACAGCAATTCCTTGAAAAATTCGGGACGAGGGCTGTTTTCCCCTCTGATGAATTTTTCCTGATTGCCGAAAGACCCATTCCACCAGAAGAATATTATGAGGAATACCCCCAATATGAAAACGGTGTTGGAATGCTACGTTCCTTAGCAGATGAATTTCATCAAGCCTTAGATTCTGCTGACCCCTTAGAAGCCCCTAGGAACGTTTCTGTGGCGACTGGTCGTTCACCCTATGAATTTCTATGTAAATTGTTTCAAGAAGCTCAGGAGCGAATTCAGGGCTTGCAAATACATCCCTATTGTATCCGGAATGATTTTTTCGGGGAGAGTATCACCGTGACCGGACTCATCACCGGACAGGATTTAGTTGCACAGCTCAAAGGGCAGGAATTAGGGGACGAATTATTATTGTCCAGTGCCATGATTCGCCGTGACAGTGATGTCTTTTTAGATGATTATACCATCTCACAGGTTGAGGAGGCTTTAAACATCAAAATCCGCATTGTGCCTAGTGATGGATGGGAATTGCTGGATGCATTGCTTGGAATCGTGTTAGGCGATTGCAAAATAGAAAGATAGGGTGAAACGCAAATAAGCCATTTCTCCAGTCAAAATCCATATTATGGTTGAAAAAGTGGAGGGATGGAGAAAAAATAAGAGTTTGAAAAATAACTATTTATAGCTGTTTTTTGAATTTTGCAATCGCCTATGGAATCGTGTATTAAGGAGATTTTGGAAATGAGTATGATTTATGATTTGCAAGACAAGGGTTATGGCAGAGTAGGGAAAATGCATTGCATTCCGTTTCAGAAAGAAATACAAGTATTTCTCAGGGATGATGAAGTTACCGAAGAATACGCTGAAAAATGTGCTGATGCGCTCAATCATATGTCACAAGAATTGATGGATACTATCTGTAAGGGGGCAAAGGCTTATTGTCTCAAATTTATGGAGATAGTTGACGATGATTTCAAGGAAATGTCAATTCCTGTTGATGAAAATACCCCTTTTCGGGAAATGCTGAAATGTTTTTCTGTGATGGAACTCGTCATTCTCGAACCAAAGGACAAAACCAAAATTGGGTATCAGTTATTTTGTTGCTGTGATTGGGAAGTGGAACACGGCATGGAAATTGATATTCTCGAAAACAAAGTTGTGTATTTGAGTGCATTTAACGGCTTTTCCCCTTGGAGGAAATACGACAACGGAGAATGGAATTTTGTCAATGGTATCTGAAAAAAGAAAGACCCGAAAAATCAGGTCTTTGCTATTATGCTTTTAGCCAGACCGCCGGACGGATTCCCCTTTCATAATTGACATAATGGTATTCTGTGGCAATTGTGCCGTCAGACCACACAATAGATTTACAGCAAGGCTCATTCCCGCCGTCACGCAACCACCACCAACAAAGATTGACATTATGGTAAAAGGGCAGAAGTTCGCAGAAGTCACGCAAATCAGCACTCATTTCAATAGCTTGGGGTTCAGCCTGTGCGAAACGGCTTTCAGGTTCAGGGAGGTATTCAAGCAGTTCTTCCGTGGACAGCAGGAAAATTTTGTCAATCGTATCAGATGCGCCGTAATGCTCATACCCCTGACAGGGTGGTGTATGGATGGATGTTTCTAAAATTCGGGCTTGTTCGTCTGGAGTGAAAGCAGTATTCATGAAATCATGATGAAGCCATTCACGGATGTTGCTTTTTTCCCATCCGATATAGATACAGTCTGAAAAAAATCGTTTTGCATCCAGCACGTAGCGACTCAATAACAGACGGCGGTTTCCCTCCTGTTTCAGAATCAGCCATTCAATGGGGGTATCGAAATACTTTCCAAATGTCATTGTTTCTTTCATAACATACTCCTTTGTTTGAAATCTGATGTTATTATACCATATCGAGGGAAAGTTTGCAAGTTTGTGTTAGCGTTTGACACGAAAAAACTTTTTTCAAATTTTTTTGAAAAAAGGCTTGACAAATCATTCAAGTTGTGCTATAATAATAAAGTCGTCAGGTGATGAGGACAGCAAAGATGGATAGTTGCTGATGTGGCACAGGTGGTAGCGCAACGCCTTGGTAAGGCGTAGGTCACCGGTTCGAATCCGGTCATCAGCTCTGGGGGCGAGAAATCGCCCTTTTTTGTTGTACAAAAATATTATAAGGAAAATGTCAACATTGGAAGAATTATTTCAGACTATGTTCTTCAATAATGCAGAATAAAAGAAGTTGCTGGGGTGAATTCCGGCGACTTTTTATTTTATGAAAATAATTGACTTTTTGAAGAAAGTCGTATATAATGGATGTGGAAATATTGACAAATGCAAATCTAAAAAGGAGTGGTTATCATGCCTCATTCGTCTGGAGGAGGTTCACACGGTGGCGGTTCACATGGAGGACATTCACATCACAGCAGTAGCAGACATGGCGGAAGCAGAAATTCCAGCCGTATCAGCAGAACCAATTTCGCAGGTGCAAGACGTTACCGTTATTATCATCACGGACAGGAGCGGTATTTTTATTCTGACCGTGAGCCGGACAAAATTTTCAACTGGAAAAGGCTGTTGATTGGGCTTTTCTATATTCCGTTCATTGTTCCGGCACTCTTCATGATGGGCGGAGATATTGCCAAGAGTACGGCAAAATATGATATGAGTATTGTCATCAAGGACGAAGCAAACGTATTTGAACAGACGGAATCCCTGAATGATGCTTTGACTGGATTCTATGAAAAAACGAAGATTTCCCCAGCAGTCATTACAGTTCCGTTTGAAGAATGGATTGATGACAGCAGTTTAGAAAATTATGCATTTGGAAGATATTTGAATGAATTCGATACTTCCGGTGAGGAATTTGGAGGAGATGACGAAAATCATTGGCTGATTGTCTATACACAGAAGGGACAAAGGGGAGATGATGATTTTGACTGGGCTTTCGAGGGAATGCAGGGCGATGATACAGACAGCATTCTGACAAATTCTGTCACTTCTGATTTTAATGCAGATTTATATTATAAACTGGAAACCCTACAGGAAAAACCGGAACAGGCAATTGCAGAAGAATTTACACAAATCACCCAAAAAATCAAAAAGCCTTCATTTTTTAGCAAGCATATCATGTTCTTTTCTGCTTTGTTTATATTGGCATTTGTGGCATTTCATGCGTATTTTATGATGGGATTGTATGAATGGAAATACCGCAAAGCTGAACCAGCCCCCGAAGATGGCGAAAACAATTATTTTGACCCTAACACTTGGAAAGATTGAGTATTGACAAAATGTCAATGATGTAGTACAATATAGCTAGTGGTTCAGTATGCAATCCAAAATTAAAAAAGGCGGTTATGAATATGAATGTATACGATATGCAAAAAGAAGTTCTGCGCTTGAAAGAGGAACAAAATGCCTGTATCTTGGCACATAGTTATGTAGCAAGAGAAATTTCAGAAATTGCTGATTTTGTCGGCGATTCTTACCAATTGTCTGTGAAGGCTTCTCAAGTGCCGAATCAGAAAGTGATTATGTGCGGAGTCCGTTTTATGGCGGAAACAGTCAAAATCCTCTCACCGGAGAAAACGGTTTATTTAGCGAATCCTATTGCAGGATGTCCCATGGCGGAACAGATGGACAAAGCTATGATTTCACAGGTCAAGGAAATGTATCCTGATTATGTCGTGATGGCTTATGTCAATACCACTGCGGAACTCAAAACGATTGCGGACGTTTGTGTCACTTCTTCCTCTGCGGTCAAAATTGCAAAAGCCCTGAAAGAAGACAAGATTTTATTCATTCCCGATTGTAACCTCGGTGCATTCGTGGCGAAACAAGTCCCCGACAAAACAGTCAAACTCTTACAGGGCGGATGTCCTGTCCATGCCGCTGTGAAAGGTTCGGCTGTTACCGAAGCGAAAAAGGCTCACCCGAATGCATTGGTATTGGTTCACCCTGAATGCGTTCCGGCTGTCACTGAACAAGCGGATTATGTCGGCTCAACTTCCGGTATTATGGATTTTGCGAAACAGTCCAGTGCAAAAGAGTTCATTATTGGAACAGAGATTTCCATTGCGGAACATCTGCAATATGACTGCCCCGATAAGATGTTTTATCCTCTCACGAAGCATTTAATCTGCCCGAACATGAAAGCCACGACTTTGGTTGACCTCTATCGGGTACTGCGTGGGGAGTTCGGGGAAGAAATCATTCTGGATGGTGAAACCATTGCACAAGCCAGAAAGTGCATTGACAAAATGATTGAGTTAGGCGGTTAATCATGGAGAAGGCTATTATTGCAATGTCAGGTGGAGTGGACAGCTCCGTTTCTGCCTTTTTGATGTTACAGGCTGGATATGAATGCATTGG
>DGHF01000067.1 GCA_002392545.1 Ruminococcus sp. UBA3855 | reverse complement strand
CCAACTGCAAGGTTGGCTGGAATCTTCGTGCCATTGGAAATCTTACAATTTTGTGCTGTGGTTTGATTTCCACCATCGCCGACTGTGAAAGTCTGGCTGGTGAGAGTATAATTGCCGTTGTTGGCATTGGTAGCGATTACCACATAAGCATAAGTGCCGTCAGTCAGCTTGTTGAAAGCAATGTCATTGTCAAGCATGCTGAGGTCGTATGTCTTGGCATTTGGTATAACAGTTTTCTCGGTAATAATCCTACCGCCCTGTCTGTTTTCATAAATTCCGACTGTCAGAGAAGTGATATTGGAAATAGTAGAAGTGACAGTTCCCTTGACGGAAACAGTCTTGCCCTTTTCCAGCTTCTGCGGTACAGTTGTACCATTGGAAATTTTCAGCTCATCCAGTACGGAAGTCTGACTGCCAACTGTAAACTTTTTGCTTACAACAGTCACATTACTGTTTGCACCATTAGAAGCAATAACTGCATAAGTATAAGTACCCTCTGCAAGGGCATTGAAAGACACATAATTGTCAAGATTTGCGAGATTATAAGTCTTTGCGTCCGGATTAACCGTCTTTCCGGTTACAAACTTGTTATTGGCATCATAAACACCGACTGTCAAAGAAGTAATATTGGAATTTTCGGAAGTGATAGTTCCCTTGATGCTGAGATACTTGCCCTTTGCAATGTTATCGGGAATTTCAGTGCCGTTGGTAACGGTCATGTTGTCGCTGACAGTAGGAGCAGCGTTTCCGTCTGCTGTGACTGTGAACTGCTTGTTGACCAGTGCGACATTCTGATTTTCTGCATTGGTAGCGATAACAGCATAAATATATTTTCCTTCATTCAGCTTGTTGAAAGAAATATAGCTGTCCAGCTTGCGAATGTCGTAAGTCTTTGCCTTGGGAGCAATGGTTCTGCCGGTAACGAAATTACCATTGGAATCATAAACACCAGCAGTCAGATAAACGAGGTCTGACTGTTCAGAAGTAACAGTTCCCTGAATGGAGAAAGAACTCCCCTTCTTCATGGTATCCGGTACGGTATTGTTACCGGAAATAGTGATTTTATCCTCTGAAACGGCTGGAATCGGCAATGTGGAAGTCTGGTTTTCTCCGGTCTTGGTGACTGTGAAGCTCTGGTTTACCAGAACATAATCACTGTTGGAAGCGTTGCTGACAATTACCTTGTAATAATAATCGCCTGTTGTGAGCTTATTAAAGGAAATTTTGTCATCCAGCTTGGACAAATCAAAGGTCTTTTCCTTGACATCTACTGAACCGCTTGCAACACAATTGCCATCCTTGTCATAAACACCAACAGTAATTTTGGTAATGTTGGAAACAGCCGAAGAAACTGTACCCTTTACGACAACGAATTTGCCCTCCACCAATTTTTCCGGTACAGCTGTACCGTTTGCAATGGTTAATGTATCATCTGCTGACGCAACAGCCACAGAATCTGCATTGGTACTCTCTGCATTTTCCTGTGCATCAGTCTGAACATCATCGGCAAATGCAGGAATATTCATGGCAGCAGCCTGCAAAACGATTTGAGCCGCCAGAACACCCGCAGCAACTTTTTTGCTGTTTTTCTGATTCTTCATAATAAAGAAAACTCTCCTCTCTCTTGAGATACTAGATGATTAGTGGAAAGCCACTACACCCTTACAGCTTATTATAACATTTTGCGCCCAAATTGTCAATATACGAGATGTACAAAAACAAGAAAAATTTTTTTGATTTTTATTGATTTCTTCTTTTTAATTCAAAATTAAATAATCCCTATTTCAAGGGATTTTTAATGCATCCTGAAATTTTGTAAATATGTGCAATATGCTGTTTTTCTCTACCGAAATTTGTCTGAAATGACGAAAATTACAATTTTTTGAAAAAATATTCTCTGCACTTCCGGAAAATGAAAGAATTTATTGTTGCACTGGCTAACTTTTTTATAAAACAAACAGAGTCATTTCAAGTGACTCTGTCTGAAAGAAAATTACTCCGCTCCGATTTCATGCAGGAATTTTTGATAATTGTCATAAAGAAGCGCATGGAGTTCCTTCTCTGAAAAGCCGAAACTCAATAAAGTCTTTAACTCCGTTTCCGGATTCCACATCGGAAAATCACTGCCAAAGAAAAAGTGTTCCGTTCCGAAATGGTTCATGAACTGTTTCAGCAAACCGCCGTCAATAAATTGCAACGTGCTGGAAATGTCGAAATACAGCCGTTCAGAGGGTTGCAATACTTCCAGAGCCTCTTTCCAGTGAGAATATCCGCCCATATGCGCAGCGACTGCAATCAAATTGGGAATATCCTGTAAAACTTTCGCCAATCTTCGGGGATGAGAAAAATCCAGCTTCTTATCTCCCATGTGGTAGAGAATCGGCATTTTCAGCCGTTTGCATTCCTGATAGACAGGGTACATTTTCGGCTCATCAATGTTGAACTGCTGGAAATCTGAATGCACTTTCAAGCCATATAAATGCATATCTCGGAAACCTGCCAATATTTCAGCGAAATTTTCATTTTCGGGGTGCAATGTCCCGAACCCCACAAATGCAGAATCTGCCTGCACTAATCCCGAAATAAAATGATTGATGCTTTCCGTCTGATGCGGTACGACTGCCGGCGAACAAATCAACTGCTTGACAATCTGAAATTTCCTGCCGTCAACGTCAATGATTTTGTTTCGTTCATTTTTCAGGTGTTCAGCTGTTCCGCTGGTATACATCGGCAATTCGTAGAAATCACGGACGGAATCTCTGGACTTATCAGCGATTTTATCAGGGAACACATGACAGTGTGCATCAATGACAGGGAAAATTTCACTCATGGGGATACTCCTTTATTTTTTGTAGGGCATTTTCTTTTTGATGTCAGCAAGGCGGTTTAAGGCTTCATTCAGTGTTTCGTCACGCTTTGCAAAATGGAAACGAATATAACGGTTTTCCGGCTCACGGAAGAAACTCGACCCCGGAACTGCACCAACTCCGACAAGTCTCGCAAGGTCTTCACAGAATTCAAGGTCACTTTCATAACCAAATTCTGAAATGTCTACCATGATGAAATATGCCCCCTGCGGTACATTGTAAGGTAAACCAATGTCATTCAGACCATCCAGAAACATTTGTCTCATATGGGTGTATTTCGCCTGTAATGCCTGATAATAGTCATCACCGAAATTCAGCCCCACAACGGCGGCTTCCTGTAAAGGTGCGGCTGCGCCGACTGTCAGGAAATCATGCACTTTTTTGACGGTGTCAATTATTTCAGGGGAGGAAATGACATAGCCTAATCTCCAGCCAGTGATACTATACGTTTTCGACAAGGAACTGCAAACAATCGTTCTTTCCTTCATGTTCGGCAAAGTGGAAATGTGGGTATGCTTGTGGGGGGCATAGAGGATATGTTCATATACTTCGTCGGTGATAACGAATGTATCATACTTGATAGCAAGGTCAGCAATGATTTGCAGTTCTTCTCTTGTGAAAACTTTTCCGCAGGGGTTGGAGGGGTTGCACAAAATCAGGGCTTTCGGATGCTGTTTAAACGCATTTTCCAAGACATCAGGGTCAAAATTGAATTCCGGCGGATTCAATGGTACATAGATGGGTTCGGCATTTGACAAAATGGTATCAGCTCCGTAATTCTCATAAAACGGAGAAAATACAATGACTTTATCCCCTGCATTGGTCACGCTCAGCATAGATGCCATCATTGCTTCTGTGCTTCCGCAGGTGACAACAATTTCAGAATTCGGGTCAACTTTCTGCCCTGAAAAATGCTCATGTTTCTTTGCAAGAGCTTCACGAAAATTCTGTGCGCCCCATGTGATAGAATACTGGTGGAAATCCTCTTTTGTAACCTCTGCCAGCCTGTCAAGGATAGGCTTAGGCGGGTCAAAATCAGGGAAACCCTGTGATAAATTGACTGCTCCATATTGTGCGGAAATTCGGGTCATTCTGCGAATGACGGAATCTGTAAAGCCTTTTGTTCTTTCAGATAATGACGGCATAATCAATAACTTCCTTTCTTGTGGGGGATGATAGTGACTTTAATTCCGTATTTCATATAAATATATATATTTTTTATTTTTTATTTTAAAGGGTATAATAAGAAGATTATCGTCCCTTTCATCCCCTGAATGTTTTATCAAATTTTGTACATGACAGATATGACAGTTAATTCCCTATTTCATATAAGTATATTATATTTTTCTTTTTCTTTACAAAGGAATGTAAATTAAGTGTATATGTGTCATATCCGTCATTTGGATATTTTGTCAAGTCAATAGTTGGTGAAAACACACTGGTTTTGCATACAAGCGTACAGCTTTTTATTTTTTCCAGTTTTTGCGGATTTTTTCCCATTTTGCATCACGGGAATCAATAATCAGCTGAATGTCTTCATCAGTCAGATGTTTGAAACGAGCCTGTTTTCTCAAATACTCTTCCACGCTTGTGAAGGTTTTGGGGTCTTTGTTGAGGGTAAATTCTCCGTTCTCATACTCTGCGAGATACCACAGACCACAATCAACAATTTCCCTTGCTGAATCAATCGTATCACTGACCGGAATTCCCCAGCCTGTGGGACATGGTGCAATCACATGAATGTATTTCGTCCCCTGAATTTTGGATGCCTTTTCGACTTTATTCAGGAAGTCGGGCATATAGCCGACCGTTGCAGTGGCTGCGTAGGGAATGTCATGTGCTGCGACGATTTCGAACATATTCTTTTTCGGGCGGATATTGCCATGAATATTTTGTCCGGCTGGGGTGGTGGTGGTCTTTGCCCCGAACGGTGTCAAGCCCGATTTCTGAATTCCGGTATTCATATAGGCTTCATTGTCATAGCAGATATAGATAATATTATCGTTTCTGTCAATCGCTCCTGAAAGAGCCTGAATGCCAATATCTGCCGTTCCGCCGTCGCCTGCGAAACCAACCGCCGTGAAATCCTTGATTCCCCTCCGTCTCATGCCGGCTTCAATGCCTGTCAGCATGGATGCAGTACCTGCAAATGTGGAAATAATTGCATTGTTCGCAAAGCATAACTGTGGGAAATTGAACCCAACCGCCGACATACAACCAGCCGGAAGAACTGCAACTGCATTTTTGCCCAATACCTTCAATGCTCCTCTGACAGCCAACGAACCCCCACAGCCTGCACAGGCTTTATGACCATAAAAATATTCGTTTGTATCAAGTGTTTTTGCATTCACACTCATGACTGATTCACCTCAATTCCAATGAAATTGACACGTTCTGTTCCCTTCCGGATTTTCTCGAAAATGTCAATAATATTTGTATGAGAAATATTTCTTCCGCCCAGACCGCCAATGAAATTATAAGTCGGGGCTGTCACTCCCTGCGATTTCAATGCAGAATTGACGTTCGTAAATACTGCGCCCTCATTGCCGAAGGAAATATCTTTTTCCAATACGGCGATAGCTTTCGCATTCTTGACAGCGTTTGCAATTTCTTCTGTCGGGAACGGTCTCATATAGCGGATTCTCAACACTCCGGCTTTGATACCCTGACTGCGGAGCTGGTCTGCGATTTCTCTGGAAAGTCCGGCGATTGTCCCCAATGTAATCAGAATATAATCTGCATCCTCTGTTAAATAAGTATCAATCAAGCCTGTGTATTGTCTGCCGAAAATTTCAGCAAATTTCTTTTCTGCTTCTGTGATAACCGGCACGGAACGCAACATTCCGGCGTGTTCCTTGTATTTAAAGATGTAATTGGTGTCTGGTCCTGCGGAAAATGCCATATTTTTGGGATTGTCCAAATCTAACCTGTTTTCCGTCTCATAAGGCGGTAAGAATGCTTTTGCTTGTTCAGGGGTGGGAACGTCAACTTGTTCATAAGTATGCGTTAAAATAAATCCGTCCAGATTCACCATGAACGGCGTGGAAACAGTCTTATGTTCAGCGATATAGTAACTCATCAGAGCGAAATCAAGTGCTTCCTGTGCGTTTTCTGCATATGCCTGAATCCAGCCGGAATCTAACTGTGAAAGAGAATCTCTCTGGTCGCCGTAAATGTTCCATGGTAAAGCCGTGGAGCGGTTTGCATTCATCATGACGATTGGGAAACGTCCGCCACTTGCATAATACAAGCATTCCGCCATATACAGCAAGCCTTGTGAACTTGTCGCAGTGAATGCCCGAACTCCGGTTGCACTTGCACCCATTGCACACGACAAAGCCGAATGTTCCGATTCTACATGAATAAATTCCGCATCCAGTGAACCATCTTCTACCATTTCAGAAAGTCGCTCCACAACAATTGTTTGTGGTGTAATGGGATATGCTGAAATCACTTCCGGACAGGCTAAACGAATTCCCTCTGCAAATGCTTCGTCACCAGATAAAAATTTTTCTGCCATTATCGTTCTGCCTCCATTCCGATTGCATGAGGTTTGCAGATTTTCGCACAAATTCCGCACCCCTTACAAAAATCATAGTCAATTGTTGCTTTTCCGTCCTTCATGGAGATAACCCCATCAGGGCAATATAAATAACATTGAGAACAGCCTACACATTTTTCGGTATCCACTACAGGTCTGATGCTTCTCCAGCCTGCATTCACTGACACCAGATAACCGGCTTCAAAGCTGGTATCCTCCGGCACGTCCTCAAATGTGAAGACTTTCTTTTCACGAAGATAAGGTTTCATTTCTGCACCTCCTGAACCGCCTGACGGACTGCATTCTGATTTTTCTCACGGATTTTGACAGGCATATAATTTTCAATTGCCGTCTGCATTTCTTCAACTGTCACAATTCCCGAAACTCCGGACAATGCCCCCATCATCACGGTATTCACAACAGGCAATTTCAGCGACTTCGCCAATGAATCGCCGTCAAATGCGATAATATCGGAATTATCTGTATGTTTCGCATTGATGATGACTTTTCCGCCCTCTTTCAGCAAGGAAAGCAGAGAATCATTATATAATGTTTCGTCCAGAATTACGATATAATCAGCGTGTTCTGTTTCGCTTCTGTCAAGAATCGGGGAATTATCCAGCTTTGTGAACGCCCTCACGGGTGCGCCTCTTCTTTCAGGGCCAAAAGACGGAAACGCAAGAGAATGACCGCCTTCTTTCGTTGCGTAGGATGCACCAAGCAATTTTGCGGCGGTAAATGCGCCCTGTCCGCCACGTCCTAACCATAAAATTTCTATCATTAAAAAATCACCTTCTGATTACCTAGCATTCATCTAGTTTTGATATGTAATCATTATAACATTTTTTTAAAAGCTTGTCAACCGTGATTTTCCTAGCATACAGATATATCTTGTATTTTTGTAGGGTTTAGCAAAAATTGAAAAATTTCTTCCCGAAAATACGTTCAATTTTACATACAATTTACTACTTGAAAACATACTAATCCTATGTTATAATAGTAATATCAATATTTGTTTTGGTCAAAGAAGAAAGGAGTTATCAAATGCGTATTTCCACAAAAGGACGTTATGCCCTGCGAATGCTGGTATACCTCGCCACAAAGCCAGATGATGAATTTGTCTCTCTCAAAGAAATTGCCGAAAATCAGAAAATTTCCAAGAAATATTTGGAACAGATTGTTCCCATGCTCAACAAAAGCGGAATCCTCCGCACAAACCGTGGAAACAAGGGCGGTTATATGCTTGCTAAGAAACCAGCTTGTTTCACTGTTGGAGATGTCCTCCGTGCCACTGAAGGAAGCCTTGCGCCGATTGCTTGTCTGGAGTATCCAGAAAATGATTGTCCAAGAAAAGAATTGTGTTCCACATTGTACATCTGGGAAGGATTGTATAAAACTGTCAATGAATATCTTGACAGCATCACCATTGAAGATATTGTCAAGCATGATACCAGCTCCGAGGGGGATGATTATTGCATCTGAAAGTCACTGTATTTCGGCATAAATTCATATTTTCAAACGTTTCCGAAACTTTTTTGAAAAAATTTGAAAAAAAGGCTTGACAAACAGGACAAGTTGTGCTATAATAGAATAGTCGTCGGAAAGACAGAGTGAATGAACGCTGGTGTAGCTCAGTTGGTAGAGCAGCTGATTTGTAATCAGCAGGTCGGGGGTTCGAGTCCGTCCACCAGCTCCATTCTCAAAGAATTGAATGTGGGAGAATTCCCGAGTGGCCAAAGGGGGCAGACTGTAAATCTGTTGCTTCGTGCTTCGATGGTTCGAATCCATCTTCTCCCACCAGAATGTGCTGGTGTAGCTCAGTTGGTAGAGCAGCTGATTTGTAATCAGCAGGTCGGGGGTTCGAGTCCGTCCACCAGCTCCATTCTCAAAAAATTGAATATGGGAGAATTCCCGAGTGGCCAAAGGGGGCAGACTGTAAATCTGTTGCTTCGTGCTTCGATGGTTCGAATCCATCTTCTCCCATCTGAAAAGACTGGTTTTCACCAGTCTTTTCGTTTTATCCGAATGATGAAAGGATGAATCAATGATGACAGACAAGGAACTGAAAAAATTAAAGCGTGCAGAACTCATGGAACTGCTGTATTATATGCGTCGGGAAATTGACGAACTCACGGAGGAAAATCAACATCTTCGGGAAGACAAACAGCAATTGAGTGAGGCTCTCAATGCCACCAGAACCGCCCTTGAAAAAATTGAACTCTTTCAAAAAATATCCGCCCCCTCCCCTGCGGAAAATTCCGCTCCGGAACAACCAGAGACGGAACAGCCCTCAAAAAAGGAAGGTGCGGAATAAATCATGATTGAAAATCAAAAACGTGATTTGCCGGATGCTGAACAATTCCGGAAAGAGTTTAAACGGTTACAATATCAGAAAAATTTCTCCCGAACTATGCGGAGTACTATCGGTTCATTGCTGGTTGTGGGGGCGATAGCTGTAATTCTTTCCATGCTGGTCGTTCCGGTCATGCGTGTGACAGGTACAAGCATGACACCCACGTTACAGAATGAGGATTTACTCTTGTGTGTACGTTCGGGAAATTACGAAAAAGGCGATATTGTAGCATTTTATTATAATAACAAAATTCTCCTGAAACGGGTTATCGGTGTATCGGGGGACGTTATCAACATCTCGGAAGAGGGTGCTGTTTCCGTCAATGACGAACCAACGGACGAACCCTATGTGAATGAACTTGCTTTCGGAGAGTGTGATATTTCATTACCGTATCAAGTTCCTGAAAGCCGTGTCTTTGTGATGGGAGACCATCGGGCTGTATCCATTGACAGCCGGTCAACTGCTATCGGATGCGTTTCAGAAGAGGCTATCGTCGGGAAAGTCCTGTTAAGGGTGTACCCCTTTGACAAGTTCGGGACAGTGGAATAATTATATATTCATGGCATCTGTGGTGCTGATATATTCCAGAGTCGGAATGAATACCCCTTTGTGACGAGTACCACGGTACATCTCTTTCCCATCGTGGTAGGCTATCACCTGCGCAACCGGAAAAGGTATCCAGTCGATTTCATCAAGTGGCTGAGTTGAAAAGACAATGCCACTTGATGTTTTTTTATAGTAAAGCGTGTTCTGTAAATTTTTATGCACATACAGCAAATCGCCGTCATATATTATCAGATTGAGTTTATTTCGGGGGGCGTTTCTTGCGACAAAATCCGAAACTACCTCAAAACGCTCTCTTTCTGACAAAACCCCTTTCCGTAAATGTTCATTCATATCGTCAAGAAATGCCATAAACAGGCGTTCAGAATCGGTGTCGCCGATTTGTTTTTTATAATACTGATAATTAAATTTTCCGGTGAAAACCGTCCCATTATGGGCTAAAGTCCATTCACGTCCGGAATGGTCTGTACCTGTGAAGGGATGACAATTTTCTGTGCGAACTTTTCCCACGGTCGCAAAGCGGATATGTGCAAGCATATTCTTTTGTGGGGGAAGTGTTTCCAGAATCGACTGCAATGAGGTGCTGTCATATGCACGGACAGGCTCTTTGAATAAAATTCTCTTGCCGTTTTCCTCGTACATGATGCCCCAGCCATGCGGATGGCGCACGCTGTGACTGTAAAATACCTTCAGAAATTCAGTCGGGTTGATGGGTTTTGAACTGGTGATTCCAAAAAGTTCGCACATGATTACTCTCCTATCTGCTGATAATATCAGCCTGAATTTGTTCACAAAGCCGTGTTCCGTTGAGTTTGTTTTGTTCGTATTCGATAACAGAACAGGCGGTATTGTCATCTCTAAAATGCTGATACAT
>DGHF01000054.1 GCA_002392545.1 Ruminococcus sp. UBA3855 | reverse complement strand
GACGGAAAAGTCAGCGTACCATTTTCAAGATTTTTAGGCTATGACAAAGGAGAAGACGGAAATCTTGTCATCAATGAAAAAGAAGCTGAAACCGTGCGTTTAATTTACAGATTGTTTCTGGAAGGCTTAACCGCTTATGCCATCTCCAAATATCTGACAGAGCAGGGGATTCCGACACCCTGCGGAAAAACAAAATGGTTCAGAAGTACGGTCACCAGCATTCTGACCAATGAAAAATACAAGGGCGATGCACTTTTGCAGAAAAGTTTCACTTCCGATTATCTGACGAAAAAGATAAAAACAAATCATGGGGAAGTTCCGATGTATTATGTGCAGGACAACCATGAAGCAATTGTTTCACCGGAAGTTTTCGATGCAGTCCAGCAGGAAATCGAAAGACGTAGCAAAAGTGGCAGCCGATACAGCGGAGTGGATATTCTGTCAGCAAAGCTGATATGCGGAGAATGCGGATGTTTCTACAGTCCGAAAGTCTGGCACTCCACTGACCGGTACAAAAGAATTATCTATCAGTGCGGTCACAAGTATAAAAATCAGAGCCGCTGTACCACTCCGCACCTGACAGCGGAAGAAATCAAATCGTTTTTTATTCAGTCGGTCAATGGTCTGCTAAAAAACCGTGATGAGATTATCAGCAATCTGAAAGAGGGAATGAAGCTGATATCTGACTGTACAGCACTGGAACAGGAGCGTGACCACATGAAGGAAGAAACGGTTCTGCTTGCCGGAATGGTGGAAAGTCTCATCATGGAAAATGCACGGGTTGCCCTCGACCAGATAGAATACCAGAAAAAATATGACAGTCTTTCAGAACGTTACGACACAGCAAAAGTAAGGTATGAAGAACTGGAACAGCAGATTGAAGAAAAAAGCCAGCGTATGCAGATGATGCAGACTTTCATTGACAGCGTTTCAAAAATGAATCCGCTGACGGAATTTGATGAAACATTATGGGGCATTCTTTTGGAGTCCATGACGGTTTGTACCAAAGACGACATCAAAGTAAAGTTCAGAGACGGAATGTGTACCAATTGAATACAATTTTTCAGGGCTATTTTTTCAGAACTCTGCTGTTTTTGGCGGAGTTCTTTTTTTGTCTATTTTTCGGTGCAAAAAGCTATCGTTTTTTTATGCACCCCCCTGCACCCCCCTCGTGACTTCAAAATTTACATTGTATCAAAGTCGTGGTGAAAATGGATATTTTCACTGCGTATTGAATACAAACAAACGAAAAGGTAATCTTTGAAATCGCCCTATTTTCAGGCTTTTTTAGAGATTACTCTTTCGCTGTGTTGTTATTCTGCTGATAAAGCGTGAATGAGAGTCAAAAAGTGTAATGTATGAAAATTACACTCACAAACGATAGGCTGGGCTTTCGTTTGTTTATGCACCCCCTGAATACTTTAATGTTCAGTTCATAAACAACTCCTCCATAAAACAACTATTTTTCTTTCAGGCTTTCATCAAACCCTTTCAAAATCGGTTCAAGGAAATAATCCATTACTGTTCTCTTATCCGTTTTGATTTCAACGCTCCCTGAAAGTCCGGACATAATATTGATATCAGGATTGTCATTATTAATATCCAGCTTTACAAGATACACATTTCCAAGCTGCTCGCTGTTAAACAAACTGGGGCTGATATATTTGACTGTAGCATCCACTGTTCCGAATTTGTTATACGGATAGGCTTCCAGTTTGATTTCAGATTCCATGCCGATTTCAATATCAGCAATGTCCATATTTTTTACATAGCAGACCATTTCCACAGGGGTATCTGCCGGAACAATAGTGGCTATCTGCTGTGCTGATGTAACGGCTTCTCCAATATTGTTAACAGCGAGGCTGTTGATAAAGTGCTTTATAATTGTTGCGGTCAACATGAGGTATGCTGTTCCGCTGTCAGCGTTCTTTCTCTTGCTGACAATACCATTTTACCATAACGATATGCGACAAGTCCATAACATTACGTTATAATATTGGAATTTAACGTTATTTATCACACAAATTGTATAACGTAAGTTAAAATTACGTTATAATTTATCGAAAACTGTTGACAAGCATGGTCTAAAGTGCTATAATATTCATAACGTACATAAAACATTACGTTATAGGAAAGAAGCAAAACATGGCTGAAAATAGAAAAATCCTGCTCTATCGCATCGACGAGCAGGCTAAAAACGTTATTTTTGTGGTCACGGAGGATGATCCGGAATTATGGGGAAATATCTCCGAAGATATGCAGACCGTCCTGAGTTTTGATGAGGTTTTCAGAGATATTACGGAGTTCCGCAACGGCTTTCTGGACTATGAGCAGCTCACGGACGAGTTGATAGGTACTATCAACGGCAGAGGTGCAGTGTTCCGTGAGATATTGGAACGGTTTGACGATAATCGCCTGAACAGCTTCAACTTCTTTACACGGTACTACTCCGACACGCTGAGGGATATTTTTCTTTCTGCGAGAGCTGATATTGACAAGGCAGGGGCTTTCTTCAATACCCGTGCCTTGAAGAAGTCCACCGAGTATGTCAACGAAGTGTTCAACAATATCCGTGAAGTTATGCGTGATGACTGGAACTTCGACTTTAATTCCGAGAGCGACATGAAAGCATTCAGGCTCAGTTTTGATAAGATAATCATACGGGGAAATGACAGGAACGATATTTACACCGTAGCCGACACTGCCCTCGTCAATTTCTTCTATGATTTCAGCTTCTCTATTCATAGCAAAAAGCTATATGTTTGCAGCTGTAAGTATTGCGGTAAGGTGTTCCTCGGAAAGAAAAATGCTGTATGTTGTGACGGTGAGGAGTGTCAGGCGGCATATCAGCATGACAAGAAAAATGAGAAGCGCAGAGCCAAGTCAAAGGACACATATAACGAGCATATGACTAAACTGACAACTTATCTGTCACAGCATACATCGGGCTTGAAAGCTACTGTTCAGGAGGATATGCGATATGTCAACAAGTTTAAGTCCCGAAATGCGGAGTTCAAAGCGAGAATGAAAGCCGAGATAGACCGCTGTCAGGCTGAAAACATTATCCCCGGCGATGAACAGACCGCACTGCTTAAAAAGCTCGAAGCGGAGATCGTGGTGTATCAATCGCAGATCGAAGCTGAGTGGAGGGCTGAACAGGGAAAGAAAAAGTGAGGGACTTTGATTCCACCGGCGTCAAAGTTACAAATCTGAAACTTGATTTACTCCCCAATATATGCTATGATAATAGTATCCCACTGAACAGGAGCAAAAGAAATGAAACGAATCATGATAATAGAAGATGAAACAACCCTGCGTGATGAGCTGTCTATCTTGCTGAAAAATGCAGGCTATGAGCCTGTCGCTGTGACAGACTATTCTAATGTATCGGAGCAGATGAAGTCCTCCTATTCTGACCTGATCCTGCTTGATATCAATCTCCCGAACGTGAACGGCGAAACACTTTTGCAGGACTTCCGCAAGAGCAACGATACACCCGTCATTATGCTTACGAGCCGTACCACCGAGATAGATGAGGTATTGTCCATGAGCTACGGTGCAGATGATTATATCACAAAGCCCTACAATCCGACGATCCTGCTTCTGCGTATCTCGGCGGTATTGAAACGTTCAGCAAAGGTCGGTGCAGTACAGAAATACCATGATGTGGAGGTCAGCACTGTCAAGGGTAGTCTGACACGAAACGGCTCGGAGCAGATACTCACCAAAAATGAAATGATTATCTTTCAGCAATTGCTTGACCGTCAGGGCGAGATCGTTACCCGTGATGAGCTGATGACCGCACTTTGGGACAATGACGAATTTGTCAATGACAATGCGCTCTCGGTCAATGTCAGCCGCCTACGGGGCAAACTTGCAGAACTGGGACTCCCCGAAGCCATTGAAACACGCAAGAAACAGGGGTATGTGCTGAAATGAAGCTGACAGACTACTTGAAGGACAGGCTCACGGCATACCTGATCTACGGCATTTCATGGTTGCTTGTGCTGATCTTTATGGCGGCGTTCCGCATATCTTTTCAGGCGATCGTGATCGTCAGCCTGATACTTCTGCTTTCGATTATTTTTGCGGAAGTGTGGGGATATTTCCGCAAAAAGAGCTATTATGATAAACTCCTGCACTGTCTGGACGAGCTGGACAAGAAATATCTGCTCTCCGAAATGACAGAAAATCCTGACTTTCTGGACGGACGCATTTTATACGAGGTCATGCAGGAAACCAACAAATCCATGTGTGAGCATATCGCTGGGCACCGCCGTGAAAACAAGGAATTTCGGGAATATATCGAACTTTGGGTGCATGAGATCAAGCTTCCCGTTGCGAGTGTGCAGCTCATGTGCCATAATGACGGTAACACCAAATACGCAGAACAGTTAAAGCGCATCGATAATTACATCGAGAATGTTCTCTACTACGCCCGAAGCAGAAATGCCGAAAAGGACTACATCATAAAGCCCGTTTCGCTCAAACGTGCCTTTGCGGATATTGCGGTCAAAAACCGTGAGGAATTGCAGGAACGGAATATCACGCTCCATACCGAAGAACTTGATATGGATGTCATGACAGACGGTAAGTGGCTGGGATTTATCCTCGGACAGATCATGGGCAACAGTATGAAATATGAAGCGAGTGAAATTACCGTCACAGCAGAGGACTTTCCCGACAAGACCGTCCTGCATTTTCGTGACAACGGCTGTGGCATTCCCGAACATGATATGCCGTATATCTTTGAAAAATCCTTCACCGGCGAGAATGGACGGACGCACAGGAAGTCTACGGGAATGGGGCTTTATATCGTCAAAAAGCTGTGTGACAAGCTCGGTCACGGTGTTGCAGCAAAGTCAGGGCAGGGGGAGTTTACCGAGATCATCATCACATTCGGCAAGAATGATATACATGATGTACGGTGACTGGCATTACAAAATTGTAATGTTCTGTAAGATTAAAACAGCGACAGAAACGAAAAAATGCTGTATGATAGAATACAGAAAGGAGCTGTTAACATGGAACTTCTGAACATACAGCAAATTGAAAAATATTACGGGAACAAGTCGAGCCTGACGAAAGCCATTGATGATATTTCTTTTTCGGTGGATGGTGGCGAATTTGTTGCCATTATGGGTGCTTCGGGCAGCGGAAAGACCACCTTGCTCAACTGCATCTCCACCATTGATCGTGTGACCGCAGGGCATATCTACCTCGAAAGCACGGACATTACTGCTCTCAAAGGCAAGGCTTTGAACAAATTTCGGCGTGAAAAGCTGGGTTTCATCTTTCAGGACTTCAACCTGCTGGATACGCTGACCGCCTACGAGAATATTGCGCTGGCACTCTCCATTCAGAAAAAGTCTGCCGGTGAGATCGACACGGCAGTCCGAAATGTAGCCGAGCAGCTCGGCATCACGGAGGTCTTGCAGAAGTATCCCTATCAGATGTCCGGCGGTCAGAAACAGCGTGTCGCTTCGGCTCGTGCCATCGTTACAAACCCGAAGCTTGTGCTTGCAGACGAGCCGACAGGTGCGCTCGATTCCAAGGCGGCGAAAATGCTGCTGGAACGCTTCCGCTATCTGAATCAGGAATGCGGTGCGACCATTATGATGGTCACGCATGACAGCTTCACCGCAAGCTATGCGGGACGTGTCATCTTCATCAAGGACGGCAGGATCTTCCACGAGATCAGCCGTGGAACAGACAGCCGCAAGCAGTTTTTCGACAAGATCATTGACGTGGTGACGCTTCTGGGAGGTGACGTGAGCGATGCTCTTTAAGCTCTCCCTCAGTAATATCCGCAAAAGTCTGCGTGACTATGCGATCTACTTTTTTACGCTTATCATCGGCGTTTCGGTGTTCTATGTGTTCAATGCCATTGGCGGACAGGCGGCAATGATGAAACTTTCCGAAAGCCAGTATGAGATCATCCGACTGCTGGAATCGCTGCTTTCGGGTGTCAGTATTTTTGTAGCGTGTGTGCTTGGTCTGCTCATTGTATATGCAAGCCGTTTTCTGATGAAACGACGCAACAAGGAATTTGCTCTGTACATGACACTTGGAATAAGCAAGGGTAAAATATCTGCTATTCTTCTGACAGAAACCATTCTCATTGGCATTGGTTCCCTGCTTGTCGGATTATTGATCGGTATCGGACTTTCACAACTTATGAGTGCATTGACTGCGAGTTTGTTTGAAGTAGACATGACTGCCTATCAATTCACCATTTCAAGCGAAGCAATCGTCAAGACTGTTGTATATTTTGCAGTGATGTATCTTGTGGTAATGCTGTTCAACAGTGCCGTCATCACTCGCATGAAGCTGATCGACCTGTTGCAGTCCGGTAAGAAAACCGAAAAGATCAAGCTGAAAAACCCTGTGCTATGTGTTCTGATTTTTCTGGTTTCCGCAGCAGCACTGACATATGCCTATATTCAGGTTGGCTGGCACTTAGCACAGTTAGACCAGGCGAGGTTCACACTCTGCATTGTACTGGGATGTGCTGCCACATTTTTCATCTTCTGGTCGGTATCCGGAATGCTGCTGCGCATCGTAATGAGCATGAAAAACTTGTATTACCGCAGTCTGAATGCGTTTACGTTTCGCCAGATAAGCAGTAAGATCAACACAATGGTATTGTCTATGACCATTATCTGCCTGATGTTATTCGTTACGATCTGTACACTGGCATCCGCATTTTCCATTCGCAATTCTCTCAATAGTAACCTGAAAGAATACTGCACCGCTGACTGTGAGATCGTCACCATGGAGTGCGACAGTGAGAACGGTGATTTTGCACTTTCCAACCTGTATGCCGCAGCGGATCTGTCGCTTACTGACGGATTCCGGGAGTATGTGCATTTTATCACCTATGCAGACCCGTCTTTTACACTGAGCAGTGTAATGGGGGATATATTAAATCAGGCATTGGAACAGGATCCCATGCTGAAAGGCAATGCATGGCAGGAAATTATCAGGATCAGCGATTATAATGCGCTCTGCCAACTCTATGGAAAAGATACGATCACACTGGATGACGGAGAATATGTACTTCTTTGCAATTTCAACAACCAGCGCCAATTGTTTGATAAGGCACTTGCAAACAGTCCGGATATGACGATTTTCGGCAAAACACTGCACGCACGTTATGACAGGTGTCAGGACGGTTTTATCATGATCGGAGCGCAGGCTTTGAATTTCGGCATATTTGTTGTGCCGGATGATATGATCGACCCGAACTACAGGTATATGGAATATCTGGCTGGCAATTACACTGCCGATACCGATGAGGAAGTGATTTCTGTTGAAGCAGAAATGCGTACAAGATTTCATCAGGCTGTTGAGAAATGGGAAAAGGAGCATCCGGATGAGGATTTCATTGGTTCCATTAACACCAAGAAGGAGATCTATGAAGGTGCCGTCGGTCTTGGTGCGATCGTGACCTTCTTAGGTTTGTATATCGGACTTGTATTTCTGATCGCCTGCGGTGCGATTCTCGCCCTCAAGGAACTGTCCGAAAGTACAGATAGCATTTCACGCTATGAAATGCTCCGCAAGATCGGTGTTGAAGAAGGAGACATTGAAAGATCGTTGTTTGTGCAGATGGGCATTTTCTTCCTGCTGCCGCTGCTGCTTGCCTGCATTCATTCCATTTTTGGTATGCGTTGCTCCTCTGTGATCCTGGAATCTATTGGAACACAGCAGGTCGGCACATCCATGGCAGCAACCACGGTCATTATCCTGCTGATCTATGGCGGATATTTCCTCATCACTTACTTTTGCAGTAAGAGTATCATCAAAGAAAGAAAATAACAAGACGGATATATGAAAAACGGCTGTACCTCATGGCTTGGTACAGCCGTTTTTGTTTGTATG
>DGHF01000172.1 GCA_002392545.1 Ruminococcus sp. UBA3855 | reverse complement strand
TCTTTTTTGAGGGCGGTTTCTTCGATTTCGAGACGAATTATCTGTCTGGAAATATCGTCCAGTTCCTGAGGCATGGAGTCCATCTCCGTACGAATCATGGCGCAGGCTTCATCTACCAAGTCAATGGCTTTATCTGGTAAAAATCTGTCGGAAAGATAACGGTCTGAAAGTCTTGCAGCGGCTAACAATGCGGAATCATGAATCTTGACACCGTGATACACTTCATAACGTTCTTTCAGTCCACGCAGGATTGAAACAGTATCTTCCACAGTCGGTTCAGAGACCATAACAGGCTGAAAACGTCTTTCAAGCGCAGGGTCTTTCTCGATATACTGACGGTATTCATTCAAAGTCGTTGCACCGATACAGTGCAGTTCCCCACGGGCTAACATGGGCTTCAAAAGATTTCCGGCATCCATTGCGCCGTCGGTCTTGCCTGCGCCTACAATCGTGTGCAGTTCGTCAATGAATAACAGGGTACGTCCTTCGCTCTTCTTGATTTCCGCAAGGACAGCTTTCAGACGTTCCTCAAATTCGCCCCGATATTTTGCACCGGCAATCAATGCGCCCAAATCGAGAGAGAAAATTTTCCGGTCTTTCAGGCTGTCGGGCACATCTCCCCTGACAATACGCTGAGCCAGTCCCTCTGCAATGGCAGTTTTACCGACCCCCGGTTCACCAATTAAAACAGGGTTATTTTTGGATTTTCTCGACAAAATCCGAATCACGTTTCTGATTTCGGCATCACGACCAATCACAGGGTCAAGCTGATTCTGTTTTGCACGTTCGGTCAGGTCAGAACCATATTTTGTCAAAACGTCATAAGTTTCCTCAGGGTTTTCGCTGGTGACTCTTGCATCCCCACGCACCTGCAATAATGCCTGTAAAAATGCATCCTTGTCAATGTGGTACTGTGTCAGAACCTTTTGCAGAGTTGCATTTGGCTTTTCCAGCAATGCAAGGCAGATATGCTCCACGGAAACATAATCATCTTTCATCTGAGAAGCCTTCTGTTCGGCATCAGTCAGAGCCGTGTCAACATCTCTCGCCACGTAAATAGAACCAGGTTGCCGTCCGCTTCCGGTGACAGCAGGCATTCCGTCAATGGTTTTCTGCAATGTGTTTGTCAGTGCATTGACATCCACATTCAATTTTTTCATCAGCTGACCAATCAAGCCGTTTTCCTGCTTTACCAGAGCCAAGAACAAATGAATTTGTTCAATATTCATATTCTGTGCAGAAAGGGCGATACTCTGGGCATTCTGAATGGCTTCCATTGATTTTTGTGTAAATTTCTGTGCGTTCATAAAAATTCCTCCTCACTCTTTATCAGATAGTTTTTGTAATATGCTCCTTTGAGAAAGCATTTTCGAGCTTTTCCGCAGTGTCGACAGGGTCAGAAGAACCTGCAAACCATGCTTTCAGATACTTGTCAAATCTTGTCACATATTCGCCAATTAACTCAGCGAGTTCCGTTTCCTTTTCGCAGGGATTCCGGATAGAGCGTTCCAATTTTCCGGTCGAAAGTTCATAGACTGTTCCAGCCGTACAGGGAATATATTCTTCTTCCCAATGCACCCACAGCCGGAAAAACCGCTCAAGGTTCTGAATTAAATTCAGATTCTGTGTCCGGAGCACCACCCTCAGAACGCCCACTTTTTCCCCTTCCGGCATGGGGTACAGCTTGACAAAATACTGTACTGTCGGTTTATACTTGTAATCCAACTGACTTTGCAGGGACAGCATTCTGTCTGAAGTCTGTTCGAGAATGCGGAATTGTTGCATCACCTGTTCCATGTGGGAAAATACCGCCTGCATCCGCATTTCCGGAGTGACACAGGAAAGATGTTCTGCTAAAATCTGATTGATTAAATTGGAACGGCTTGTATGCAGTTGATATGCCATGCGGTCAATCTCCGCAACGACATTGTCAGAAAGCACAAGGCTGTAAATACTTTTCTTCACTGGATTCACCACCTTATGAATTCGGCATTGATATTATTAACTTTTCTTACAAGTTTATTATAGCACACTCTCTGTCGTTTGTCAAGTACTTTTTTCAAAAAACTAATAATTTTTTCTGCAAATTATGAAACAATGAAAAAAGAAAAAACATCCAGCACATTCTGGATGTTTTCATAAAGAGGAAGGTAAAAATGTACAGCTTATCTTGAGTTTTCACTCATCTGCACTGAAAGCTGTCATTCTGATGAAAAGCCGTTTCTCAACTGGGATTTTCACCCCACTGCGCTAAAGTTAAGAACATCTACTTTTCTACAGCATTGACTTGAGCCGTCCATTTCCGGAAAGCGTTACGGAAGTGATTGAGAGGGGAGGACTCCCGAAACCTGCGATTCCATCGGGCTTTTTGTTTGCTGTTTTCATTATTTTACTCGATTTCGATAGCGATTACAATACTCAATTATATCTGAAATAAACGAATCATATTCAAAAATCATGTTTTTTCACAAGAAACCTTGAAATTCTTTCAGATACTTATGAATAAATTATGTAATTTCAATTTTCCAAATTCAATACATAATTTATTCATAAAATTGAAAACGGTATCTCATAGCATTTGTAATCCCCTGCTTTTTACACGAATGCCAAATGTCAACCATATTTCAAAAAAAATGTTACATTTTGTAAATAATGTTCACAGAAAAAAAGAACCGCCGGAAGCAGATGCTTCCGGTGTTCCCAAGTATGGCAGGAATTACTTTTCATAAATTTTATCTTCGTATTTGAACAGTGTCAATGTGATGGTCATATTGCCGTTCAGTGTGCGGAGTTCATCAATCATTTTCTTCTGTTCCACATTGTTGGGAAGCTGAATTGCATAGATGCAATCGAACATAGAACCGAAGTTTGTTGTCTTGACTCTGCGGAGTTTCCAGCTTGCACAGTACTTGTTGAGAACTGCATCAAACAAACCGTCATAGTTGAGGTTTTCCGGAACGGAAATTTTCAGGGTCATGTCACTTGCCTTGGGTGCTGCGTAGTCCATAGCATTCAGAGCGTACAGAACAGCGGCGATAATGAGGAAGAATACAACCGCATATGCGATATAGCCCATACCAGTCACAACGCCAACCGCCATTGCAAGAAATACATAACCAATGTCTTTTGGGTCAGCTGCGACAGAACGGTATCTTGTCAAGCCGAAAATTCCGGCGATTGCAATACCACCAATGAAGTTAATCAGCATCAGCAGTACACAGACGATAGGCGGTAACATAATCAGCGTGATGGCATAGCTCTGAGCATAGCCCTCTTTCTTGTGGGTCAGCATGTACAGGAAACTTACCCCGAAACCAATCGCCAGTGAAACCAGCAAACAAATCAGAAACGAACCAAACGGAACTGTTGTAACCTGTGTGGTGTAATCTGTACCACTTGTCAATAATAATGAATCAAACATAATCAATACTTCCTTTCAAGATATAAAATTTTCAGTGAATGCACAGACTCAGGGGAGAACAATGCCAGACTGTGTTTCACGGTTCATTCTCTGGGGTCTGGATGTTGCAGAAGATGCACCTGCATACAGTTCCTCATCATGGAAACGCCCCTCTTTATAAAGCTTGTTGCGAATGTAACGCTTGTAAGCTGTGCCATACTTGGAAAAACTGATTTTGTAGATTTTCAGTTCAGAAAGCTTCTGAGACAGCCACAAAGGCATTGCACCTGCAATCTTGACTTCCATGAGTCTCTGATTGGGAGCGATAATCTGCGCACCGTAGCTCGGAAGGCTCAAAGAAAGGTCATATCTGCGCTCGGTAATCTGACGGTCAAATGTCAGACGGAAATCGGGGTCATCCTTGCCGAAAAATGCGCTTCTCTGATAGCTGATATACTGCTTGGGGGCGATAGGGTAGCTGTCAAGGAAAACGTCCAGTTCGGAGAAAATCTGCTTCTGGATGTACTTGGAAAGGTCAACCGGCTTCTGTCTCTGCATGATGTACGCATCAGACTCCGCCAATGTCAAGGTAACACGTCTTTTGGTAACGATTCCGTTGACCTTCTTTTTGATTTCGAGGAATACCTTGTCAGAAGGTGCAGCCGGTGAGAAGTAACTTCTCAGTCTCAGCTTTTCCTTATACTTGGGCTTCTCCAGAGATGTGCGAATCAGGTAATCATCGGGAGTATCATAATAGAGATTGTAGATGCCGTAATCCTTACCGCCGACACAGAATTTATCAGGGTCCATGTACTTGTGAACCTCAACGAGGAGAGCCTCATACTGTTCCATACTTAACAGGAACTTAATTTCTTTTCTCATGAATGTACTAATAGCCATATATCTGATACCCTGAGGAACTTTCCTCCGGTATCCTCCGCTCCTTTCGATTTGAATTTTATTGGAATGTTTTTCATTTCATGTTTGATTGTGATTTTATTATATTGCCTCCGGCTTAAAAGAATCTTAAAGTTTTAAAAAAACGTTTCAATTTTTCAAAAAATTTTGTGCAAAATAAAAAACTGCGAAATATTGCAGTTTTTTGTCATAAAATTTCCGAAAATTTTTCTATATTTGGTTTGTTTTCGACATTGTGATTATGCTATAATAGAATTATCTTAGAAAAGAAAGGAAGCAATACAAATGCAGATACATTATAACCCTGAAACCTCCGTCCTGCACATCCGGCTTGACGGCGAAATTGACCATCATTCCAGCAGTTTCATGCGGTCGGAAATTGATGATGCAATTTATGCCTATATGCCTGAAATGCTGGTACTGGATTTTCAGGACGTGAGTTTCATGGACAGCTCCGGAATTGGTCTGATTATGGGACGATATAAAATTATCTCCCCCCTTGGCAGTGATTTAATCATTGCCAATCCCTCACCGCATATCGGAAGGATTCTGAAACTCGCCGGAATGGAACGGCTTGCAAAAATCCAGAACTTTTCACAAAAGGAGAACCAATCATGAAAATTTTAAATGAATTCAAATGCACCTTTCCGGCAGTTTCAGAAAATGAAGCCATTGCAAGGGCTTGTCTTTCTGCTTTTTTGATTCAGGCTGACCCGACCATTCAGGACATTGCCGACCTGAGAACCGTCATTTCAGAAGCCGTCACAAATTCCATTGCCCACGGATACCGCAACAGTGAAGGAGAAGTTTCCATTTGTCTCCGCCTTCTTCCTGAAAAAACCGTTTACATAAGAGTCGCTGACAAAGGCTGTGGCATCGAAGACATTGAAAAGGCAATGCAGCCGCTTTACACCACCGCCCCTGAACAGGAAGACCATGCAGGGCTTGGCTTTGCGATTATGACAGAATTCATGGATACTTTTCATATCCGCAGTTCCCCCGAACATGGCACAGTCGTGACCATGCGCCGGAAACTTGGCAGGACGGACAACCCACAAGAGGAATCTTCCGACGAATGAGCACCATGCAGAAACAAAAATCAATTTCACCGGAAGAACATCTTGGATTGGTTCATCATTGTGCGAATCGCTTCCGGAATCGTGGCATTCCCTATGAGGATTTATATTCCGCCGGATGTGAAGGGCTTGTCAAGGCTTCCAAAGCGTTTGATGCAGAAAGAGGCTTGCAGTTTTCGACTTATGCCGTCCCTGTCATACTGGGAGAAATCCGCCGTTTATTTCGGGACGGCGGAGCGGTACACGTCCCACGCAGTATGCGTGAATTATCCCTGAAAGTGCAGGCTGTCCGTGAGCAGATTGTCAAGGAAACCGGAACAGAACCGCCGTTGTCAGTCTTAGCGAAAAGAACAGGGGCAACCCCTGAAGAAATTACAGAGGCTTTGTGTGCGTGTGCTCCGGTCATTTCCCTGACAGCTCCCGATGAAGACGAAGGACAAAATGATATTGCTGTCGAATCCCCTGACAGCTCCATCACAGATAAACTTGCATTGAGACAGGTCATGCAGAAATTACCGGAATCCGACCGGAAATTATTGGAACTGCGTTATTTCAGGGAATTCACCCAAAGCAAGACCGCTGAAATTTTGGGTATCTCACAAGTGCAGGTATCACGCAAGGAGAAAAAATTATTATTGTTTCTCCGTCAGGAATTACTCCGATAGGATGCACCGGAACGCTGTCGGCAATGAGTAAATGCTTTCCAGTTCAGACGGTTCAGCCCAGATGAAACGGCTGTCCGGTTCGGCACATTCCAGAAATACCCCCTGCATTTCCCATGTGATATGCGTAAACACATGACGGCGATTGACTATTTTCAATAGCTCTTTGGGCTTGACATTCCATTCACTGCATTGTTGTATTGCTTGTTCAGGAGTGAGAAAATTTTCAACGTTGGGAAGCTCCCACAATCCAGCAAGCAAGCCCTTTGAGGGGCGTTTCTGAATGGCGATTCTGTCACCGCATTGCAGAACAAAAACAGTCTTGTTTTCGAATTTGCGCTTGACTTTCCTTTCACGGACTGGCAACAATGCAACACTTCCATTCTGATGCGCCATACAGAACGAATTCAGCGGACATTCTTCACAATGGGGCATCCCATTGGGAACACAGACCATTGCACCAATTTCAATCATGGCTTGTGTGAGGTTTCCGCAGTCGTTTACAGTAGGATATACTTTTTCAAGCTGTCTGATGACATCTTTCTTGAAATCATTGTCAAGAATATTCCTGAAATCCTCCTGCACTCTCGCCATCACTCGGAGTACATTCCCATCCACTGCCGGAACAGGCAACCCGAAACAAATTGAACATATCGCCCCTGCGGTATAGTCGCCAATTCCGGAAAGTTTGCGGATTTCGTCATACGTTTGAGGAAATGTGCCTTGATAATCATTCATGATGGTTTGAGCGGATTTTTTGAGATTCCGCACACGGCTGTAATATCCTAACCCCTCCCATAGTTTCATGAGTTTGTCATCTTCACAATTAGCAAGGGCGGATATATCCGGCAGGGCTTCTAAAAATCTAGCATAATAGCCCTTGACAGCTTCTACTCTTGTTTGCTGGAGCATGATTTCAGATACCCACACATGATAGGGCTTTGTATCATGTCGCCACGGTAAATCTCTGTGATTCGGATAATACCATTGTAACAAGGCATCCGGCATTTTCGAGGGAATTGCTTTCTTTTCGAGGGAAATGGCTTTCATTCGTTCAATCAGTTTGTGATAAATGGGTATCATGTGCAATTCCGTACAGAGAGTATCAATTTCATCAATACCAATCCAGCGAACATCTCTATTCTCGTCGGGTTTGTCGGAAATGGGCTGATTCATGGGGGCAATCAATCCATAAGTGACATTATAGTGTAAATGAGTTTTGACAGTTTTTCCGTGCTTGACGTGTTCAGGGACGGGCAGAATGTCAATTGACAAAATTTTCCTTGTGAGGGGGTAAATTTTCGTGACGGAAGTTTCTTCTTTTGCTTCACGAAGGGCAACCCCCATCAGATTGCTGTCACCGTCCGCATGACCGCCAACCCATCCCACAGACTGGTATATCAAGTGATACCCCATCAAGGTGTAATTGCAGTCAGGCGACAAAATCAGCCCCGAACAGGTGATATGTCCGTCAGGACAGTCACGGTTTAACATCAAATCACCATGTTTCTGGATGAGGGAAAGCAATGTTTCCTTTGCAGTCTGTTCCTCTTGTGTGAACGGTGCAAAGGATTCAATTTCAGAGTAAAGCATTAATATTCTCCTTTCGTTGTCAATGTTCCGGAAAATCGCAGTGATAATGCCATGTTGTCTCAAGAATTCCGGCATTAAATCCCCTGTCGGTAAAGTTAATCTGGTTTTTGTCCTGTTCACTGCCTTCATAGAAAACTTTCTCCGGAGATGTCCATATAAAAGCCTTAAAGCCTATGAACGTGATACTTTTCGGCAAGTAAATTCTTTTCATGTGATAATATCCATAATCTTATTTTCCTTTCGTGTATAGTCTCACAAATTCCGGCAATACTATTATCAAGCCGGCTTGATATTATTGAAATGGAGGTATTCTCTCATGGAACACCAGAACGCTAATGAAAGCATCAAGTGCACCGTGTCACAATGTCGTTACCATCTGAACGGTGAAAATTATTGCAGTCTTGACTGCATCCGTGTGGGCACTCATGAAGCTGACCCGACCACTCCGGCATGTGTGGACTGTAATTCCTTTGTGAAGCGTACAGAGTGCTGAACCATTGCCGGATGTGGAAAACTCTGCATCCGGCATTTTTGTTAAATATACACAGAATTCAACAGTTGAAATTGCTCAATTGATAGAATAGTATTACAAATCGGAATCAAACTATTGAGATATGACAAAAAATCAGTTATAATATAAGTGCGGTACTCTGTGAAAAGATTTCCAGATTATCACAAATTTATTCTGTAAGGGGGAATTTTTATGTCCGATAAAACAATGACCTTTAAAATTGAAGATGAACGAGACGTACAGCTGAAACAGACTCTCACAACCGTTTATGATGCACTTGTCCAGAAGGGCTATAACCCCATTAACCAGATTGTTGGTTATATTCTCTCGGAAGACCCGACCTACATAACCACACATAACAATGCACGAAATTTGATTCGCCATGTTGACCGTGACGAACTGCTTCAACATTTGGTTCGTTCGTATCTTACCCACTGATTGGGGCAATGCTTTCACAGCCCTGCCGATTGGCGGGGCTTTTTATTTTGGTGTTAGCGTGAAAGTGAAGTCGGGAGAAATACCGGAATCAGAAGGCGGTTCATTCTGGAATCTGATATAATTATCAAGCCTTTGTGTCAGAATTTCCCGAAAATTGGAATTGTTACATCTTGCAATCATATTCCGGTACTGTTCGATATTATCCCCTAATTCCACGCTTTCTATGAGATGCAATAATCCCCAGTTCAAATCCCAGCAGTCGTCAGAATCGGAATCTTCCGAAAATAATTGTATTAGGCTTTCTGCTTCCTCAAAAGTCAAATGTTCCTTTGATTGCAGTAAATTTTCATACTGCCCGAATAATTCATCTGACATTTTGTCAGAATCGGGGATTTTTCCCAATTTCAGCAATGCAATGACATTTTCTTTCATGGAGTGACCTCACTTTCTGATAATCCCGACAATTCCGCATATACTACCCATGCGGTAACTGACCGCAGAAATGAGGGGATTTTGATGAAATGGCTGACAGGGTTTGTCTTTGCCTTGATGCTGTTCAATGCGTGTCCGGCGATTCAGGCGAATGCCTCCAATGCCATTGGCTATGGGCAAGGAATTGAAACAGATGCAGACAATATCCCATTAGGTGCGCTGGATTTCGACAACCAATACAGAAAATATGATGCCTATGCAACCACACCAGACCGGAACAGAATCATTCTCACATTTGACCAAGGTTATGAAAACGGCTATACAGCTTCTATCCTTGACACGCTCAAAGAAAAAAATGCAACTGCTATCTTTTTCTTGACTGGTGACTATGCCAAACGTGAACCTGAACTTGTTCAGCGGATGATTGACGAGGGGCATATGTTAGGCAATCACGGCATGACTCACGCAAGCTTACCAACGCTTTCCAACGAAAAAGCAATTGAAGAACTGCAAAGCCTTCATGATTATGTGATTGAAAAATACAGCTACACCATGCAATATTTCCGCTGTCCGTGCGGTGAATATTCTGAGGATGCTTTAAAAGTGGCGCAGTCCCTAGGATACAAGACCATTTTCTGGAGCGGTGCGCACGTGGATTGGCTCACGGACAAACAGCCCGACCCACAAGAGGCACTTTCCAAACTCACCGGACAGGCTCACGGCGGAGAGATTTTATTACTGCATTCCGTCTCATCCACCAATACCGAAATATTGGGCGAATTGATTGACCAATTCCGCAGTATGGGCTATATCGTCTGAAAATGATAGGGAGCTGTGATTTTTACCAGCTCCCTTTGATTTATCAGTCAGAATTTTCCGTGTCTGTCTGCGGTTCGGGAAAATGTTCCACTGCATGAACCAGCAGTTCCGCTGAACCCTCAATGCCGAGCAGTCCGCTGTTGAGACACATTGCATAATTGCCCTTGTCGTGCCAGTTTCCGCCGGTATTGATATTATAGAACTTTTCACGGCGACTGTCGATTCTGGGAAGAATCGTATCAATTTCTTTCACGGAAACGCCGTAAGTCTGCTGAGCATACTGCAAACGGAAATCACGCTTGGCATAAACGAACGTCGCAAAACGATACGGATTTTCACGGAGAATCCAGTTGGCACATCTGCCGACAATGACACAGCTCCCCTGTTCGGAAAGTTCCTGAATAATCTGTGTCTCTGTGATGTAAAGTTTATCTGAAACAGGAATATTATCTTCCATAGTTCTCGCCGGATTAGAATTCATTAACAGCGCATAAAGAAAACTTTTCGGAGAGGATTCTTCTGCGCCCTCCAGTCGGGAAACCGGAACGTTTAAACGCTCCGAAGCCATTTCCAGAATTTCATGATTGTAGAACGGAATCCCCAGCTTTTCAGCGACAATTTTCCCAATGACACTGCCACCACTGCCATATTCACGCTCTATTGTAATGATAGGATGTTTCATCATCTTCGACCCCCTGACAAAAATAAAATTGACAGCATGTCCGTTTCTGAAAGTATTCTGCTGTCCTGACATTTTATGCGGTACTCACGCAAAAATAGACCATATTGTTATTATATCACAAAGCGCACAAAAAATCATCATCTTTTTTGAAAAAAATAAAACGTTTTCTAAATTTCTGCATTTTCAACAAATTGAAATGCTTTTTTTTATGCAATTCATAGAAATGCATTCTGTCAAATTGCCAAAGAAAATAAATCAAGACAGAATGAAAACTGTTGAATTTCCCGATTTTATAAAAATATCATGGAATAGAATACAAAATCTTTCTGGAATGTGTTATAATAAATATCATAGTATCCATGAGGGGAGACTGAAGAATGAAAAAATCATATCAAATCATTTCCGGAATATTGGCTCTGTCAATGTTCTGCACTGCATTCACAGGATGTTCCGGCAATGACTTACAAACAGACAGCTTCGTACCGACAGAAAGACCCGTTGAAATCCTGACATCTGAAACTGCGCAAGAAGAGGAAGGAAATGCAATGAATAAACCAGAGATGAAACCAGTGGCGGAAACGTCACTGCCCGAAACAGAACATATCAGCCCGACAGAAACCGTGACTTCCGTATTGGGAACACAAATTGATGTGGATGCGGTTCTCAATCGTGACAGCGTGGAAGACAGCGGAAAGAATTATTCCATGTCTCTTTCACGGTTTATCGAAGACGGCGACCTTGTAACCTCATTTACATTTATATTTTATTCAGCGGATGGAAAATCATCAATAGGCACGTACAAAGGCGGATGCGGTATCTCCGTAACACAGGACTGTCCATCCGCTACTAACAAGGGCTGGTATCAGTCGGATGATTTTTCCGTACAGGCGGACGGTGCATATGTAGAAGTGACTTGGAATGTTCCGGCTGAAATTCAGAATTTCATTCCGAAAAGCGGAACGGTTCAGATTGGTTACTGGTGGGGAGACACAACCGAAGTCCGTTTGCAGAATGTCATCTGCAATTACAGCCGGAAAGCAGAAATTCCGGTTGACAATACCGAAAATATCGCAGTCGGACAAAATCTAAATTATTCCAGTGATTCCACCAATACCGTCAGCATCCCGCTTGCGGATGTTCTTGGAAATGACGGCACTCCGCAGGCGGTCACATTCGAAATCGCTTCTGAAAGTGCCCTTGGAAAATTCACAGGCGCATTCGGCATGAACGGAAATGAATGGTATATGTCGGATACTGTCGCAGTGTTCACGGATGCCAGCAATTTAAGCCTGACTTGGATTATTCCCGAAGAAGTCAAAAACACCCTTTCAGAGTCTCCGGAATTGTTGTTTAGTTATTGGTGGGGGAAGCCGGAAAATATCGTCCTGCAATCCGTCACCATCAAATACAGCACCGGAAGAGTCTTCTACACCCTCGAACAGGAGCAAGAACCCTCTGAACCCCTTGACGAGGAAGCACTCAAAGCTGACAGAGAGAAAGCCTCTGCCCTCGTTGCCAATATCAAGGTGGGCTGGAATCTCGGAAACTCCCTTGACAGCTATGATAAACGCTCCGGAACAGATGAAGACTATGAAACACTTTGGGGCAATGCCAAAACCACCCAGACTTTAATTGATACCATCAAGAAAAAAGGCTTCAATGCCGTGAGAATTCCTGTTTCATGGACAAATCACCTTGACGAAAACGGCAATGTTGACGGCTTATGGATGGAGAGAGTTCAGGAAGTTGTGGATTATGCAATGCATGATGAATTGTATGTCATTTTGAATATGCATCATGATGATTTCACATGGCTGACCCCCACCAAAGATGCTGAAACAGAAGTCACGGAAAAATATGTGAAAGTCTGGTCACAGATTGCCGAACAATTTCAGGACTACGACGAACATCTGTTATTTGAGGGGCTGAATGAACCTCGTGTAATTGGCTCACCTAATGAATGGACAGGCGGAACAGCGGAGGAAAGAACTGTCATTAACCACCTCTTACAGAAATTCGTGGATACTGTCAGAAGTTCCGGCGGTTATAATCCCAACCGTACTTTGGTTATCACCACACACGCAGCCTCTATCAGTGATTCCGCCCTTGACGGTTTGCGCCTTCCCAATGACGGAAATGTTGTTCTCTCCATTCACAATTATGCCCCCTATAAACTCACAACCGATGAATTTCCCGACGTGCGCAGTTTTGATGATGCCGGAAAATACGAACTTAAACAGGAATTTGACAAGCTGTATGAAAAATTTGTCAGCCGTGGTATTCCTGTCATTATCGGCGAATTCGGCGCAGAAGATAAAGACAATGCTACTGTCCGTTCTGCTTATTATGCTTACTACGTTTCACAGGCGAAAGAACGGAATATTCCTTGCTTCGTCTGGGATAACGGCGCAAAGGACAGCTATGGACTGCTTGACAGAAACAGCTGTACATGGTATTATGGAAATATTGCTGATGCTGTCATCAATGCCGTGAATTCCTGAATCAAAAAGCCCTCTCCAATGGAGAGGACTTTTTTCATTGATTACATATTCTGAACCAGAACATAATACACCGACGAAGAAATATAGACAACCCCTGCAATGACCATCAAGGGACTTGTCAGGGCGAGCCGTGTCCCACGTTCTGACTGTTCCGGCATGGCATACGGCAGACGTTCCACTATCAGCATACGGATTAACAAAACCAGTCCTATCAATGCCAGTGTCACATATACGATATTAACCAATGTCGTGCCAAGGTCGATTCCGTAAATATCAAATATCCCCGACAGTTCCACAATTCCATTGGCAGCCATATGACAGATGATAGACGGAACAATCGAATTATGCTTTACTACGATATACCCCCAGAAACTCCCTGCAATGAACGCAAGAATAAACTGCGGTAAATTCTGATGCAGTAACCCGAAAAAGATTGCTGTGATGAAAATTCCAAACCGTTGACTCACTCGGCTGGTTGTTTTCAGGAAAAATCCTCTCATGAGAAGTTCTTCTGTGATGGGTGCAACAATCACACCATAAACAAATGAAAGTATCAGATATTTCGCATCTTTGCTCATATCCATGTCAGCGGTGTTCACATCAATTCCGGCATTGTCGAATAAAGCCATTACTTTGACAATCACATTTTCTGAAAGCAAATGCAGAAAGAACGTAATGCACACATAAGAAAACATTTTTCCGGCAGTCAGATTCTCCGTCTTGAAAAGGTTGGGAATGGGAACTTTGGTTGCCTTGCATCCCAGTACTGCAACCAGAACATTCGCCAGCCCATAACAGAATAAATTCAAGCCGATTCCGAGAGAACTGTCATTCATATAATTCTGCGCAATCTGTGAATAATTTTCCGGCAGTGTTCCCCCGTTTGCGTAAGAATCCACAGCCCCTAAAATTAAATAAAATACCTGCACCAAAATGAACGTCAACAGCCACGAAAATATAAAATGCCCCAGCATGAAACCCCCAGCAATATTATAATACCGCCGGATTCGCCTTGATTCCTTGTGATTGGGACGGAGGGGAATTTTACAGGTAGGTATCCGGATTTGTGGCACGATTTCGCCGTAATCAGAATTATAATTCCGAAATTCTGTTTCATTGTGGAAAGGGTTTTTCGGGTCAATCATTTCCACATCCTGCGGAAGTGGCGGAGGGGCAGGCGGAGGAGGATTAAAGAAATATTGATATTCATTCATGCGAAAACTCCTTTTTCTTAATGGAATATCTCTATTATACCACAAAATTTCATTTTCGTAAATACTTTTTTTCCTGAAAGTCTATTTTTTTCATGCAGATGGAAAAAAGATATAGACAAAATCAATAAAATATGCTATAATAGTGATAACAAAAGATTACAGTCTGTCGAATCAGACAGAGAAAGGAAGCGAACCCTATGCGACATGAAAAGTCATGTGGTGCGATTGTTTACCGCAAATTTCATGGAAACATTGAAATCCTGCTCATCCGGCACATTAACAGCGGTCATTGGTCATTTCCAAAAGGTCACGTAGAAGCCGGAGAAACGGAAATTGAAACCGCTGTCAGAGAAATCAAGGAAGAAACGGACATTGACGTGATGATTGACCCGACATTCAGAGAGACTGTCAGTTATTCCCCCAAACGTGACACACAAAAAATTGTTGTGTACTTTATCGCCAAAGCCCGAAATTATAATTTCGTCCCCCAGACAGACGAAATTTCAGAAGTCCGCTGGGTTGATATTGGCTATGCATCAAGAATTCTCACCTACGAAAATGACAAAAATATCGTCATCAAAGCCAAACGCATGATTAAAATGCATGACTGAAAAGAATCACCCCTCCACATGGAGGGGTGAATTTTATTTCAGTCTTCCAAATCAGGAATCAATACATTCCGCCACCTGCGGGCATTGGAGGCATTGGGGGTTCGGGTTCTTTGATGTCAGCAACAAGGCTTTCTGTTGTCAGAACCATAGCGGCAACAGATGCAGCGTTCTGCAATGCACTTCTTGTTACCTTAGTCGGGTCAACAATACCAGCCTGCAACATATCAACATATTCTTCGTTGTAAGCATCGAAACCATAGCCAACCTTATCAGCTGTGATAATCTTGTCAATAATCACACTGCCTTCCAGACCTGCATTCAATGCAATCTGACGGAGCGGAGCTTCCAGAGCGGTGCGGATGATAGCTGCACCGGTCTTTTCATCACCAGTCAATTCCTTGACGAGCTTTTCAACTGCCGGAATTGCATTGATGAGAGCTGTACCACCGCCGGCAACAATACCCTCTTCAACGGCTGCCTTCGTAGCTGCGAGCGCATCTTCAATGCGGAGTTTCTTTTCCTTCATTTCGATTTCAGTAGCAGCACCTACCTTGATGACAGCAACACCGCCGGAGAGCTTAGCAAGTCTTTCCTGCAATTTCTCACGGTCAAAGTCAGAAGAAGTTTCTTCAATCTGAGTCTTAATCTGTGCAACTCTTGCCTTGATAGCATCAGAATCGCCTGCACCGTCAACAATGATGGTGTTTTCTTTCTGAACCTTGACTTGCTTTGCATGACCGAGCTGGTCAATGGTAGTATCCTTAAGTTCCAGACCAACTTCAGAAGAAATCACTGTACCGCCTGTCAGAATTGCAATATCCTGCAACATTTCCTTTCTTCTGTCGCCATATCCGGGAGCTTTGACTGCAACGCACTTGAATGCACCACGGAGGTTATTCAGAATCAAGGTTGTGAGGGCTTCGCCTTCAATATCTTCTGCAATGATAACCAGCTTTCTGCCTGACTGTACAATCTGTTCCAAAAGGGGCAAAATTTCCTGAATAGAAGAAATCTTCTTGTCAGTAATCAAAATGAACGGGTCATCATAAACGGCTTCCATCTTTTCAGTATCAGTTACCATGTAGGGGGAAATATAGCCCTTATCAAACTGCATACCTTCCACAACTTCGGAATAAGTTTCAGCGGTCTTGCCTTCTTCAATGGTGATAACACCATCAGCAGTTACCTTTTCCATAGCTTCTGCAATCAGCTTGCCAACAGCTTCATCAGCAGAGGAAACTGTACCAACTCTTGCAATGTCCTCTGAACCTTCAACCACTTTAGAATTTGCCTTGATGGTCTCAACAGCAACATCAACAGCCTTTGCAATACCCTTCTTCAAAATCATAGGATTTGCACCAGCTGCGATATTTTTCATACCTTCACGGACGATAGCCTGTGCCAACAGAGTAGCAGTTGTTGTACCGTCACCAGCAGCATCATTGGTCTTAGTAGCAACTTCCTTGACGAGCTGTGCGCCCATGTTTTCGAAAGCGTCTTCCAGTTCAATATCTTTAGCGATAGTCACACCGTCATTTGTGATGAGGGGTGCGCCAAACTTCTTGTCAAGAACAACATTTCTGCCCTTAGGACCTAATGTGATTTTGACTGTATCAGCCAGCTTATCAATACCAGCCTGCAAAGCCTTTCTGGCTTCTTCTCCGTACTTAATATCCTTAGCCATGATTCATCTCTCCAATCTATCTAATATGGGTTAGTCAGTCACGATTGCAAGAACATCTTCCTGCCCAATCAGTGTATATTCCTCGCCGTCAACCTTGACATCAGTACCGCCGTACTTTCTGGTCAGCACCTTGTCACCAACCTTGACAACCATCGGCACGAGTTCACCGTTATCATTATACTTACCGTCACCAACAGCAATCACTTCTGCAACCTGAGGCTTTTCCTTAGCAGATTCAGCGAGGATAATACCGCTCTTGGTTTTCTCTTCTGCTTCGGTTGCCTTAATCAAAATCTGGTCAAATAAAGGTTTAATCGTCATGATAAATTCCTCCTTGCGAAATTTTGCACACTCTCTTGTTGAGTGCTATCACTCTCTTTCCCTGAGTGCTAATTCTATTTTACCACCTTTTCAGAAAAAATCAAGTGTTTTTCGAAAATTTGTAGGATTGCACAAATTTACCTGTTGAAAATTATATGTCATTACATAAGCTGTATCGAATACCATGCTAGGAAACTCCCTGCCGATAATGTGACAACCATCAGCACACCCAATACAATAATTTTATTTTTGGAGGGGATTTCATCTGCTATGATTGGCAATCTGTCCGGACTTGCTGACGAAATGCGCTTTTGAAAGAATTCCTGTTGTGCTGATACATCATCTGTTTCCAAAATGGAAACCGGAATTCCGTCATCTTCTACCACAAAGATACCAATTTCTGAACCAACCGGATATTTTTTCAAATAAACCTGCTTTGATATGGGAACAAAATAAATTTTCCCCATTGATTCCACTCTCATCACATAATTGCTTCTGATTTGTCTGACAGAAATTACTTTTCCTATTTGCTGAATACGATTTTGAATCATATGATTTCTTTTCTGAATATGTGAAATCATTTTCGTAAGAAACAAAATCGTCACCCAAGGCGCAAGCATTCCGAAATCTGCAAGCATTACGGAAATCATGTGATTTTTCATGATTTTCCGCCTTTTTTCTCTCCCAGCTTTGGTTCTGTGTGATTTATCAGGCGTTTGATATTGGAACGGTGCATGAAGATAATCATAAATGCCATAATACATAAAATCCCTATATGCAACCAAATCTGACCGCTTGTATATGTCTGGTGACGAATATCAGGAAGAAAAGTCTGTACTAATCCGGTAGTAACCGGACAACACGCTGTTGCAATGATGGACGATAGACTGACATATTTCGAGATTGCTAGGATTATCGAGAAAATTCCAATCAGAATCAAAAATACTCTCCAGTCCAGCACTAAAAAAATACTCACTCCGACAAGAACACCCTTTCCCCCTTTGAACTGATGATACAAGGGGAATACATGCCCTAATATCGCAAAAATTCCGGCAATGCATCCTAATAAATACAAATCTGCTGTCCCGCCTGTCAGCATATTCCCAAAGATTTGGCTCAAAAATACTGCAATAACTCCCTTTGATAAATCCCCTATCAACGTAAATAGTGCACATTGTTTCCCAAAACAACGGAGTGTATTTGTCAGACCTGCATTTCCGCTTCCGAAATTACGAATGTCCTCATGTTTCAGGATTTTGACGGTTAAAATGGCAGAATTGATGCTCCCTAACAAATAGCCACATACACCAGCAATTAAAAATGATAATATCAGCATAAATCATCCCCCTAGGAGTCGTTGCGGTTTCGTTCACGAATAATCATTCTGATGGGTGTTCCCTCCATGCCGAACGTAGTTCGAATCTGGTTTTCAATATATCGCTGATACGAGAAATGGAACAAATCCGCACGATTCACAAATAATACAAATGTCGGCGGTTTGGTGGATGCCTGTGTCATATAATAAATTTTGAGCCTGCGCCCCTTGTCGGAAGGCGGTTCAACTCTTGCGACGGCATATGCTAAAATATCATTGAGTGTTCCTGTGCTGATTCTCATGGAATTTTGCTCATACACGAACTTGATTTTTTCAAAGAGTTTTTCCACTCTCTGCCCTGTCTTTGCGGAAATGAAGATAAACGGAACATAACTCATGAAACTGAAATCATTTTCCAGTTTCTTCCGGAATTCGTCCATGGTCTTGTCAGTTTTTTCGACAGCATCCCATTTATTCACGGCAACAATACAAGCCTTGCCCTGTTCGTGGGCATATCCGGCAACTTTTGAATCCTGTTCGGTGAAGCCTTCCAGTGCATCAATCATGATAACGCAAACGTCCGCCCTGTCAATCGCCATATAGGCACGGAGTACAGAATAATGCTCAATCTTTTCCGTGATTTTGGATTTCCGGCGAATTCCGGCAGTATCGATAAAAATAAACCTGCCTTCTTCCCTGTCAATGACGGTGTCTGTGGCATCTCTGGTAGTTCCGGCAATATCGGAGACAATCACTCTTTCTTCTCCTGCAATGCGGTTAATCAAAGATGATTTTCCGGCATTGGGCTTGCCAATGACAGCAACTTTAATATCATCTTCTTCGTAGTCGTCAGCATCCGATTCAGGAAAATACTTGATAACCTCGTCAAGCATATCACCAGTACCATGACCATGCACTGACGAAACCGGAAACGGTTCACCAATTCCCAGATTATAAAACTCATATACTTCCATCGGAGTTTCCCCAAGAGTATCGCATTTGTTGACACACAATACAATGGGTTTTCCGCTTCTCTGGAGCATATCGGCAACAGCGTAATCATTCGCAGTGACACCGCTCCGAACATCTGTTACCAAAATAATCACATCCGCATGAGAAATGGCAATTTCCGCCTGCTGTCTCATGAGCGTAAGCAATTTATCATCTTCTTTGGGTTCGATACCTCCGGTATCGACAACCATAAATTTCCGCCCTCTCCATTCGCATTTTGAATAGATGCGGTCACGAGTGACCCCCGGAGTATCTTCTACAATGGAAAGCCTTTGCCCAATCAATTTATTGAACAGCGTAGACTTTCCGACATTTGGTCTGCCGACTACGGCAACAACTGGTAACGGCATATACATTCTCCTTTC
>DGHF01000064.1 GCA_002392545.1 Ruminococcus sp. UBA3855 | reverse complement strand
TTGGTCTTTAAAGCGGCATCAAACAATGAACGGATAAAGTCCACCATTTTGTCATAGAAACCATTCAGCCACGCATTCTGCAACGGGACATCGTATTCATCAATCAGAATGATGACTTTTTTCTGGTGTATTGCATAGAGACAGTCTGTCAGCAGTTTTAAGGAATTTCTATATGTAGAAGCAGGTGCAGTATGGTCACAAATCATGTTCAGCATTTTCATGTCATACGGCATGAGCTTATCAGATGAAAATAATTCCTGATGTCTCCATACTTCTTTGGCAATCAGATTCTTATATTCTTCTATCGATTCTTCAAAAGTTGACTGATGCACACCTTTCAGCGAAATAGAAATCACCGGATACTGTCCCATATATGCCATATACTTTTCACCAGCATCAGCAATTTTCAGTCCATTAAAGAGATAGCTGTTATCTTCATCAGTCTTTTCAAAGAAGTATCTGAGCATACTCATATTGAGGGTTTTTCCAAAACGTCTCGGACGGGTGAACAGACTGACATCTGCCTGAGCATCCAGTAAATCTTTAATGAGAAGTGTCTTATCTGCAAAATAGTAGTCTTTGTCAATCAATTTTTTGAAATTTTCCACACCAATCGGGATAGCTTTCATCAGCTCCACGCTCCCTTCTGTAACACCCATTATACCATAGGCTTGCCTTTTTGTCAAGGAATTTCTGACGGTCACCACGGAAATCAATTTTCCGAAATCACCCTCAAAATCGTCTGTGAATCCATAAGACACTCAAATATTATATTTGAGATAGCAGTTTTAGAGTTGTTGCGATTTTTGAAGTTTTTGATGAGATTGATCGCAGCTTTTTTAAACATATTTAGGCTTTGCTGAACGTCTTTACTCTCGATTCTGCACCAATCCTCTTCAAAATGCACATCGAGAAGCCAGTGCATGGACTCAACCGCCCATTCCATTCTTGCATGATGAAGAAGCTATTCAGCCGACAATTCACAGCTTGAAAGGTAATAGTGCCACTCACTTGATGTGCCTTTTTTCGTTGTGAATTCACTGGGTATTGCCCCTATGCACTTCAAGTTTTCCACTCTTTCTTCTGCTCCAGCCACTCAATATCGGTCGTCACAAACGCTGTTCGAGTCTCTATTCTGCCCCGGTTTTTCTCAGTTTTTGTGAATGTATGGTATGAACAAATCTCAGGTTTTTGTCTGTTATTCAGATATGAACGATAAATTGATTATTCTTCACCCTTTTCTCTCAGCAGCAGTGCCGCATTAACTACCACGAACACAGAGCCGAAGTTATGCCACAATGCACCTGTTATCGGTGTCAGCACTCCGAAAGCCGACAGAACTACAGCACTCAGATTTATGACAAGAGAAGCGATAATATTAACTTTTATCTTCTTCATGACCCTCTGCATCATGTCAAACAGATAAGGCAGATGTTTTATTTCATCACTGACAAGCACTGCATCAGCCGACTCAATTGCAATATCCGAACCAATACCGCCCATTGCGATTCCTGCATCGGCACCGGTCAAAGCAAGAGCATCATTTACGCCGTCACCAATCATGCAGACAGTTTCGCCCTTATCAGAATAACTTTTGATAATTTTCATTTTATCTTCGGGGAGAAGGTCTGTGTGAACAGTTTCAATACCGACACTTTTTGCGATATTGTTGGCGACGGACGCATTATCGCCAGTCAGAAGCATTGATGTGATTCCCACAGCTTTCAGCTTTTCGACAGTAGTTGCCGCATCTTCACGCATCACATCAGAGAGGGCAATAAATCCCACAGGCTTGCCATCAGCGTGAACATAGACCACCGTTGCGCCTTTGGAAAGTTGTTCGTCAACCTTTGATTTATCTTTTGTATTCAATTCTCCAATCAGCTTACCGACTGTTATCATTGTGCAGTCAACCGTCCCCGAAACGCCTTTTGCGGCGGTCATTTTGAAGTCGGAAACATCTGTGAGCTTACCGTTTTTATCAGCATAAACCTTGCATATTGCCTTGCCGAGCGGGTGTTCTGACTTCTGCTCCACAAGTGCGGCAAAGCGGAGAATTTCATCATCAGAATATTTATTGTCGCAGGAGCAGACTTTGACTACCTGCGGTTTGCCATAGGTCAGCGTACCTGTTTTATCGAAAGCGATACGCTTTATTTGTGACAGCTTTTCAAGTGCTTCGCCTGACTTGATAATAATGCCATATTTCGCTGCATTGCCGATACCTGCAAGAACAGCGGTAGGTGTTGCAAGGATAAACGCACAGGGACAGAATACCACAAGCACCGTCACGGCTCGCATAAAGTCACGGGTCACAAGTCCTGTAATAACGGCACAGGAAAGTGCTATCACAACAAGCCATGTTGCCCAGCGGTCAGCCGCACTGACGATAGGGGCTTTATTTTCTTCGGCTTCCTCCGCAAGCCGAACCATTCTCTGCAAAGAACTGTCAGAGCTTTCGTGGTCACAGCACATGGTGAACGTTCCGAACTGATTCATCGTGCCGCTGGAAACGGTATCGCCAACGGTCTTGTCAACGGGCAGGCTTTCACCTGTCATCACCGACTGGTCAATGGAAGTTTCACCGCTTATGATAGTGCCGTCAACAGGGACAGTTTCGCCTGCAATAACGCTGAGAACATCACCGACCTTGACTTCTTCTACCGGAATGACCGATTCTTTGTCGTCACGGATAACTCTTGCTGTTTGCGGCGTTAAGTTGATGAGCTTTTCAATGCTCGCCCTTGCCTTGCCAGAGGTGTAGTCCTCCAATAGTGAGCCTATCTGCATGATGAGTGCGACTTCTCCTGCGGCGAAAAATTCTTTTGTTGCCGCTGAAGCAATCAGTGCAAGAGAGACAAGCAGGTCAGCCTTGATATCATGTTCAAATATTACACCCTTGAATGCTCCAATCAATATTGGCATACCGCATAAAATTATTGCTATCCACGCAATATCAACAGGCAGAACGTCTTTCAATACTCCTGTAATGCTCAGTACCAGCGACACCACTGATACAACCGCACACACCAGCGTGATTTTCGGCTCATTTTCAAGCCAGCGTTTTAACATAAAAATTCCTCCTTGACAAATCACTGAATTTATGATACTCTATATATGATAACAAACATATTGTTCTGTAACTATACTATCACTTTCAGGACTCAATTTCAATAATCAGTTAATCGGGAATGTAGGATAACGAACAAAATTCGTAAATTGTATGATAGGAGGAGCTATGGACAGACGACAGAGAAAAACGAGAAACGCCATATTTCAGGCGTTTACAAGACTTCTGGAAAAGAAGACATATTCAGCACTGACGGTGCAGGAGATAATCGACGAGGCTGACATCAGCCGCAGCACATTTTATGCCCACTTTGAAACAAAGGACGAACTGCTGAAAGCAATGTGTACGGATATTTTCAACCATGTTTTCTCACATGAAATTATGAGCGAGGAGCATCACGATTTCTCCGACAAAGGCAGCTTTCAGGATCACATCACCCACATTCTCTGCCATTTGCAGGAAAAACAGCAAACTATCAAGGGATTATTTTCCGGTGAGTGCGGCGAGATATTTATGCGATATCTCAAGGAATATCTGTATCAGGTCTTTGACCGTCAGCTTGTTGATGATAAGGATATTCCGAGAGAATATCGCTTAAATCACGCTGTATCAAGCTTTGCGGAAACAGTTCGCTGGTGGCTGGGGAGACACAGCGACTATTCGCCCGAGGAGATTGGAAGATTCTATTTTGAGAGTGTTGATATCTGAATAACAAAGCCCTGAGAAGTACTTGTGTGGGCAAATCTCAGGACTTTTTATGTTATTCAGTTCCAATAGACTGTGGGCTATTTATACAATCATTGCACTTCATTCAGAACGCCTTCGTTATCCTCTCCCGATATCTGCGAAGTTCCTTTTCGTCACTTTCCTCCATGAACTTCCTGATATATTCAAGCAGTTCATCTTTCTGTTCAGGGATACGGCATTTCACATGGAAAAGGTTCGATGCGTGTTCGTTCATGAATATCGTGTCATTTGTAAGACACCGTACAAACTCATGTATCTCCTCCAGCTTTTCCGTTTCGGTGGATTCGGTGTAAATTCCCTTTTCCATTGCACGATACAGCGGTGTTCCGGGAACAACGGTCAGCATGGAGGTATTCACCATCGTCATGTGCAGACCGTCATAAAGCTGTGCGGTGCGATGAGCATTTTCAAGCCCGTACCCGTGACCGCCTGCACCGTTTAAAAAGTTCACGATATAGGGCAGACCGGATGCGTCTATCTTTTCAAGCACCTCACGAGCCTGCACTGACGTGTAGCCCTTGTTTATTCGCTTCAAGACTACATCGTCGCCCGATTCCACACCGATATATGGGTTTGCAAAGCCCACCGCAGCCATGTCCCGAAGCTGCTGCTTAGTCTTGTCATAGAAGTTATCTATCCTCGCATAGCCGCCTATTGTTTCCACTGAGGGAACATACTTGTGCAGCAGTTCGGCAGTTTTCATCAGCACATCGTAGTCTGCCGCAAAGCCGTCAGCACCTTGCAGAAAGATACGCTTCGGAGTACCGAAATATATTGGTATCTGCTTGATGTCCGCTTCAATCTCCTCGATTGTAGATTTGCGGAATTTCCTGTCTTTGAAATAGGTGCAGAACAGACAGCGGTTGTGTGAACAGCCTTCTGTCGTCTGTAAATATCCGTCAGCCGTTTCGTAGGGCGGACAGTTGATGCCACTTGCAAATTTCATAGCAAAACCTCATTTCTTATATTTTATATTTCTCACATTATCGAATTGATGACTTTTATTTTTGAGCTGCAAGCGTGAGGCTTACAGCTCGGAAATTAGTAGAATAAATCAGAATTTATACTACCAATATACTCCTGTAACAACTTCTGAAATTATAAAATTCCATTTTAATAATAAATCAAATCCATTATAAAAAATATGTCTTCTTGTAGTAAATTCATTAAAAGACAAATTTGAAATAATGAGAGCTACCATTTTGGGGGAGATTATTTTTAAACAGTATTCTTCATTATCCTTTTTCATGATAACAGTTTCGTTGTAAATATCAAAAATGGGATGCTCATGTTTGTGGATTGTAT
>DGHF01000249.1 GCA_002392545.1 Ruminococcus sp. UBA3855 | reverse complement strand
ATGCTGGACAAGGACAATAATGTCATCCGTAATTCTATTATCTGGTGCGACCAGAGAACCGCTAAAGAATGCGAGGAAATGACACAAAAAGTCGGCGCAGACAGAATGATTGCTACTACTGCAAATCCTGCTATGACTGGCTTCACAGCTTCTAAAATTTTATGGGTGCGCAACCATGAACCGGAAAATTATGACAAATGCCGTCATATCCTCTTACCGAAAGACTATGTTCGTTTCTGTCTGACTGGAGACTATGCAACGGAAGTCAGTGATGCTTCTGGTATGCAGTTGCTTGACATCCCATCAAGACAATGGTCGGATGAAGTCCTTGAAAAGCTGGACATTGACAAGTCCCTGCTGGCGAAAGTGTATGAATCCCCTGAAATTACTGGTACAATTTCAGAAGCCGTTGCAAAAGAATGCGGTCTGAAAGCTGGTACAATTGTCGTCGGTGGTGCTGGTGATAATGCCGCCGCTGCGGTGGGAACTGGTGTTGTCATGGATGGAAAAGCATTTACTACCATCGGCACGAGTGGGGTAGTTTTTGCGCATACATCAGAAGTCACCATTGACCCCAAAGGCAGAGTCCATACTTTCTGTTGTGCTGTTCCGGACTGCTGGCACGTCATGGGCGTGACACAGGGTGCAGGACTTTCCCTGAAATGGTTCAGAGACCAGTTCTGCGCAACCGAAAAGGCAACCGCTGAATTGATGGGAGTTGACCCCTATTACCTCACAGATAAAGCTTGTCTGGAAAGCCCCATTGGTGCAAATAAATTATTATATCTGCCGTATCTCATGGGCGAACGCACTCCCCATCTGGATGCCAATGCAAGAGGTGTATTCTTCGGGCTTTCCGGAATGCACACCAAGAGAGATATGCTCCGTGCAGTCATGGAAGGTGTTACCTATTCCCTGCGTGATTGTGTCGAGGTATTCCGTGAAATGAATGTCAATGTTTCTGATATGATGGCTTGTGGCGGTGGCGGTTCGTCCCCTGTATGGAGACAGATGCTGGCTGATTTATATGGATGCCCTGTCAAGACACTGGAATCCAAGGAAGGTCCTGCTTTAGGTGTGGCAATTCTGGCAATGGTGGGGGCTGGTATTTACAGCAACGTTCCGGAGGCTTGCAATGCCGTTATCCGTGTGAATAATATTCAAGAACCCATTCCCGAAAATATCCCTGAATATGAAAAGTATTATCAGCTTTACAAGTCCATTTATCCGGCACTGAAAGACCGTTTCCAAGCATTGGCGGAACTGTAATTTCACGAAAAATCCCCTTGTTGTTGAAACAGGGGGATTTTGCTAAAATTTATACTTTCGCCTTGGCTTTCTGGATATGCCAGACCACGGATGCAACAACGTTTTCCGGCGCAAGTTTCGCCATGACTGCGCCAACTTTAACAGGCAGGTACGGAATAATAATACATCTGCCCTCTAATGCCTTGTCAATGCCGTATTGTGCCACAATTTTGGGATTCACGGGTTTTGCTGAAAAAGTCACTCCGGCACGGTTATTGAAATTCGTATCGACAGGACCGGGGGCAAGGACGGCAATTTTGACGTTTGAACCCTTGCGCCGTAATTCCTCACGAATTGCCGTTGTCAGTCGGACGACATAATTTTTGGATGCATAATAGCTTGACAGCAAAGGACCTGTCATAAATCCGGCGACTGAACCCACGTTCAGAATCTGTCCACAGTCACGTTTGACCATATCACGCAGGAATAATTTTGTGAGGATGTGCAGGGAACGGATGTTGACTTCAATCAATTCTAATTCTTGTTTGAGGGACGTTTCCGTGAATTCCCCGAACACCCCGAAACCTGCATTGTTAATCAAAAAATCGACACGCAGACCCTGACAGAATTGGTATAAAGTCTCGGCTGAACCACGTTCGGAGAGGTCAAGGGCGATATATCTGGTATCGTTCCCGAAGCGTTGCGCCATTCTCCGGAGGATTGTTTCATTCCGTCCGGTGAGAATCAATTTCCAGCCCATTTTGTGCAGATAAATTGCCATTTCCATGCCAATGCCGGAAGTTGCTCCAGTAATCAGTGCATAATTCATGATGATAACTCCTTTCTTGGCTGAATGCCTGAATTTATTATAGCATATTTTCACAAAGAATTGCAAGTGTTTTCTGAAAATTATGTGAAAAATCAGAATTTTTTTAATAAACCTATGGACTTTCAGGCAAGAATGTAGTATAATAGAGAAAGACTGCGCAGAATGTGCGCTTTACATTTTTATGGAGGGATACTTATGTCACGTTTGAAACGAATTACCGCAGGTCTGACAGCCTTAGCAATGTCATTGTCTCTGACCGCCTGCGGAGCGAATACAAGAACCGCACTCACAGTTGACGGGTACGAAGTTCCGGCTGGTGTGTATATTTATTATCTGAGCACCGCCTACAGCAGTGCCGTGTCACAGCTTTCCAAAGAAAATTCTGAACTGGATACCACCGACAAAGAAGCCATCAAAGGACAAACGTTAGAGGGCAAGGATATTACCACTTGGATTCAGGACAAAGCCACTGAAATGGTCACGGATTTTGTTGCAACAGAAAAGAAGTTCGATGAACTCGGTCTGACATTGGATGCGGATGCAAAGTCCAGTATTTCCCAAATGAAAGATTACTACTGGGCAAGCAGTCAGGAAAATTTTGAGAAAAACGGCATTAGTGAAGATTCTTTCACAAAAATTCTGACATCCAGCTACAAGAGTGACGAAATTTTCAAGTATTATTATGGGGTTGACGGTCAGGAAGGTGTCACAGAGGACGAGCTGAGACAGTACTATATTGATAACAATATTCGTTGTCAATATATCACAATGTCCCTGAAAGACAGTGAAGGCAATCTCATGAAGTCCGATGAAAAAGCCGAAATGATGAAAATGCTAGAGGGCTATCGTGACCGTGTCCAGTCTGCCTATGACGAAGGCGGTGAAGAATCCGCAAGAGAGGAAATGGATGCTGTCACAGACGAGTACAACGCTTATGTTGCCTCTCTGTCTGAAGAAGCTGAGTCCGAAGATACAACGGATTTCGACATTGAAGCCGATACCTCCGCAGACGAGGACAAAACCTCTGACACTGCTTCCGAAGATGAAACCACTGAGGGAGAAAATGCTGACGAAACCTCCGCAGACGAGGACGGAGAAACTGAAACTTCCGAAGAAGCTGAGATTGATAAGGATACCAATGCTGAAACCTCTGCTGATGAAGAAAATGCAGACGAGGACGGCGAAACGGCGGAAGTCGAAGACGAGCCTTTATCAGCTCCCAAGGTTCAGCAGATTCTGACCGCTGAAAATGACGTGGAAGATGATGATTCTTCCGCAGATGTTGAGGAAACCACCGAAGCCCCTGCCGAAGAGGAAACCTCCGCAGAAAATGAAGATGTTGAAACAGAAGCAGAATCCTCTGGAGAAGATGAAAACGCTGAGGATGAAACCTCCGAAGAGGACGAAAACGCAGAATCAGAATTTGTTCCCGATTATGACGTAGAATCTGAAGATTCCCTTCCCGAAGAGGATGAGGAAACCAAGGAAGAGGACGAAATCGCTGTTACATCTGACGAAGATGATTCTCTTGACATTGGCGGAGAAGAAGCAACATCAGAAGCTCCAGCTTATACCAATGAAACCATTATCAAAGTGATTAACCCTGACGATTACGACGACCCAGCCGATATTTATTATAACCCAACTGAAAAAGTTTATAACCAGCTTGTTGGCATCAAAGACGCCGATTATGGCAAGCCCTACATTGTGGAAGAGGACGAAAATTATTATCTGGTTGTCCGCTATGACATTACCGAACGCATGACAGATACTGACCTCTGGACAGATACAGCCATTGACAATGCAGATTATCAGGCACACAACAAGGATTTTGAAGACCTCCTCGACAGCTGGACAAGCGGTGCATCCGTTTCCAAAAATGAGGTCGCTTATAAGCGTTATGACCCTTTCAGCATTGAAATCTGATAAAATTTGACCGCAAAAAAGCACCCCCATTTCAAAAGGGGTGCTTTTATTCTTGCAATCAATATTACTGAATGTCATTGTCGTCGAAAACGTCACCGCATTCAGGGCAGAATTTCGGGGGATGTGTGGGGTCTTCGGGAGTCCATCCGCACTTGTCGCAACGGTATAACGGCGCACCGGAAGGCTTTTTGCTTCCGCAGTTCGGGCAGAATTTTCCCTTGTTGACTGAACCACATGAACAAGTCCAGCCTTCTTCTGCTGGCTTCGGTTTTCCGCAGTCCTGACAGAATTTTCCGGTATTGGATGCGCCACAAGAACAAGTCCAGCTGTTGGCATTCTGAACCGGTGCAGAGGGTGCAGGCTGTGCCTGTTGTTGCTGACCCATTGCAAAGAGACTTTGTGCATTGATACCGCCCTGCTGTTGTGCCATGTTCATGCCATAGAAACCAGTCATAGCACCACCAGAATTTCCTGCTGCGGTCTGCATTGCCTGAGCCTGTGCGCCAACCATTGTCGCAGCGGCATTCATGGGATTAGTATTCCAAGCGAGGTCTTCAAACTTCTTGATTCTGTCTTCGTCCTCTTTGGACATGGTGACGGAATTGATGGCAACGGAAGAAATGGCAAGCCCTCTCTTTTTTGTCCATGCCGGAGTTAAAACCTCATCCATTGCCTGTGAAATTTCCGTGGTATGCAGAGGGATTTCATCATAACGGATTCCCATGGCAGAGAGTTTTCCGAATGCCGGCTGTAATGCGCCCAAAAATTCCGCTTTCAGCTGGTCATTGATATCAGCCTGTGTGAAATCCTTTGAAACGTTTCCGCAGACATTCATATAAAATACAATCGGGTCAACAATTCTGTAAGAGTAAATGCCATTGCAACGAACTCCGGCTGTGAAACTTCTTCCAATGTCCTGATATGTCACACGGAATGGAACAGGATTTTGTGTGCCGAACTTATTGTTAATCAGTTCTTTCAGGTTGAAATAATAGACTCTCTGGTCGTGACCAGCATCACCGCCGTAGCCAATTCTTCTGCCGATGGTCTTGAAAGTTTCCTTGATGCCTTCGCCGAGACTGCCGGAGAAAATGCTTGCTTCCGTGGAAGAATCATAAGTATATTCGCCCGTTTCTGCACAAACTTCCACAATCTTGCCATTGTCGACAATCACCATACACTGACCGTCAGCGACAACAATTCCTGAACCCTTTGTGATGATATTGTCATTGCCCCTTTTATTGGATGACTTATTTCCAATCACCTTCTGACCCTTGACAACCAGCACATTCGGAGGCATTGCCTCACAATAGAAAAATTCCTTCCAAGAATCCGCAAGCGTACTGCCGACAGCAGTCGCAACCGCTCTTAATAAACCCATAATTTCTGAACTCCTTTCATATCTGCCCTTTTCGGGCTGCTATCATTATTATACCATAAAGTGAAACGGCTGTCAATTGGTTTTTGTGAGATTTGCACGAAATTTTCCTACCATGCTTGTGACAATGGAGTATCATACAGCTGATAATACTGGTCTCCATGCACATATTTATGATGTTTTCTCCAGATATGGCGGTCTTTGAGGACTTTGCGTAGTTCATGCCTTTTGTGGTGGTGGATAATTCCGCCAATTTCCCCCAGACGGCGCACCAGACAAGTAGTAACTCCATAAGTATTTCCGAAAGCGACATCTTTCCGCATACTATTTCCAATATGTGCCATTTCCTTTGGCTGAATGGGCGTGCCGTGTTTCTGGAAATATTGCTGACGAATCATGTCAAAATTTCTGGTATCAGGTTTTCCGGCATCGGGGATATAATCCGCCCCCAATTTTTCCCCGATTTTCCTTACACGGTGTTCAGAAATATTATTCGAAATCAAGTACATTTCAAAGCCCATATTCCGCAGTTCCTGAAATTTCAGAATGACATCTGCTGAAAGAAATGTTGCAGGTTTCTCCAATTGAATAATAGTATCATCCACATCAAAGGAAATCACCTTAATTCCGGCATTTTGTAACTGACTGTAATCAATGCCGAAAATGGTTTTCTGATACACATCAGGAATATATTTTTTTAATTCCTCATTGCTCATTGTTTCGTAAATATTCATTGAAAAATCACCTTTCAAAATTTGTCTATTTGCCTAAAAATAATGGTTTTCTACGAATATCGTTGGTATAATTACCAATTGTATTATATTTCCGGAATGTGTTATAATAAAAGAATCATAAAGGAGGTAGGTATTGATGAAAAATTATCCTAAAGTATTAACAATTCAAGATATTTCCTGCGTGGGTCAATGTTCTTTGACCGTTGCATTGCCGATTCTTTCCGCCTGCGGTGCAGAGACGGTAATATTGCCGACTGCGGTTTTATCGACACACACGGCATTTCCCAAGGGGTTCACATTCCGTGACCTTTCAGAAGATATTCCGTTAATTACTAAACATTGGAAGGAAATTGGCATTACTTTTGACGGCATTTACACCGGATATCTGGGAAGCATTCAGGAAATTGAAGACGTTCAGCGCATTTTTGATACATTCCGCAAAGAAGGTGCAAAAACATTTGTTGACCCTGCTATGGCGGACAATGGCGTATTATACGGCGGTTTTGATATGACCTATGCAAATGCTATGAAACCCCTCTGTTTCCATGCAGATGTGATTCTTCCCAACCTGACAGAAGCCTGTCTTTTAACGGATATGCCGTACCGTGAAACCTACGACAAGGCATATATCACCGAAATTCTGGACAAACTCAAAGCCTCCGGCGCAAAGACTATTATTTTGACCGGAATCGGCTACACTCCTGACACCACTGGTGTGATTGTGGCAGAAAACGGCGATGTTCAGCATTATGTACATAAGCGTTTAAGCCGTGGCAGTCATGGAACTGGTGATGTCTATGCATCTGCATTTGTGGGGGCATATTTGCAGGGAATCAGTGCGTTTGATTCTGCAAAGATTGCCGCTAATTATACTGTCAAGTGCATTGAAAATACACAGGATGACCCCGACCATTGGTATGGTGTCAAATTTGAAACCGCCCTCCCTGAATTGATTAAAGCAATAGAACCTGAATTGATTACAGCATTCGAAATGGACGAAATCTTTAAAATTTTAAACGGCGATTAATTCCCCCGCAAATGATAATAATTCCCTGAGCCGTTTCAAACTGTCTGCATGGAAATAAATGTCATTGTTTAAATAATCCTCCGCATATCGTACAGCCAGTT
>DGHF01000049.1:3983-4456 GCA_002392545.1 Ruminococcus sp. UBA3855 | reverse complement strand
TTCTTGCCGAAACAGCGAAATTTTTAATGGCAGTTTTGTTCATTTTTAAATTCCTCCGTATTATCTAAGGCACAAATTTTCTATGAAAATTCTCGTCTGGATTTCGTCACAGTTCATTCCCTGACAAATCAGGGAAGCCACGATTCTGATTTCATAAAACAGAAATTGTTCTCTTGTCAATCCGTCGCTGTAATGATTATGATTCATATGAAACACTCCATTTTTTGCCAGATTTTAGACAAATGTTATTATGAATATAGATAATTTCCGTTCTCATTATATCACATTTTATGTAATTTGTCAAACCCTAACCATTTTTACAAAACCTTAAAAATATTTTCTGTTTCTTCATTTTCTCCACCCAATCGGTAGAATATGGGTTGTATTGAAAGCCGACACAATGTATAATTTAACAAAGGTTAGCAAGAAATCCCCCACCTCTGTAGGTGGGGGATGAATTGCGTCCCACTCTC
>DGHF01000049.1:0-3741 GCA_002392545.1 Ruminococcus sp. UBA3855 | reverse complement strand
GACCTCTTTTTCCCGTAGTCAGTCGGGATGTAACATGTGCAAAGCGAGAGATTGCAAGCAAATTTGTCATAACCGTGGGACGCATGGGGTTAGCCTGTACTACTACAGCATCTCTGCCAAATTACAGAGTGTCAGACTGGTTAAACAGGAAGCCCCCGCCTTTTTAGGCGGGGGAGGACGTTATGTACAAAATGGAAAATTCATGGGATTATAAGGAGCTTTTAGCCCATACAGCAACTTTTTCCTCTAATTGTTCGGCATCTGCGCCATGAATGGAAATACCATCTTTGAGGATTGCACCTGTGCAGATATTTTGTAAATCATACTCACTGACACCAAGTCCGCTTCCCTCATTGGTGCAGAAAGGAATAATAGTCTTTCCAGTCAGGTCATATTTTTCAAGGAATGTGAAAACGCACATCGGACAAGTGCCCCACCAGTTGGGATAGCCGACAAAAATCGTGTCATAGTCATCAAGATTGTCAGGATAATTTTTCAGTTCAGGACGAGCCCTCTCATGGTGTTCCTGTTTTGCCTCTTCAAAGCAGGTCATATAATCGGGCGAGTATGTGCGGACGGTTTCAATTTCGAACAAATCACCGCCCACAGCCTTCTGAATGAATTCTGCCACACGTTCGGTATTTCCCTTGGAAATATTTTTAATCGAGCCGTTCCAATAATTTTCGCCCTTGCGGGAGTAATAAACTGTCAAAATTTTTGCCATGCCAATGACCTCCATTCTGATTTTAATAATTCTATTATACCACAAATTTCAAGATAAGTCAATCATAATTGTGAATAATATTCAAAATTGTTCACAAAAACACCCCGTGAAGATTTTTCACAGGGTGACAATACGACAGAAAAATTATCCTGTTCCATATTTGAGATAAATTTTTTCAGGCTGTGGAGTTGTGCCAACAGAAAGAATATTTGTTCCTGAAAGTGTAACCAGCTGAGGAAAACGAGCCGGAAACGGTACAGCATGAGCCAGATAGGGTGCATTTTCCAGATTATAAATTTCGTCTAAATATTCGTGGAATATCGGCATACAATAAATATCATCATTTTCCACAGCGAATGACTCACCGGACAAAATTCTTTTTGCCGGATTTTGCTTGTTGTTTATTGAAGCATAACTTTTTCCCACTAACAGCCCGATATATCCTTGTGTCACAGAAATACCAGAAAATTGGTAAGTCATTCCCTTTGTCAGTTTGAAAGCATGATTCGTCTGAATTGAGACTGTATTAACATTTGCCCCCAGATATACGATACCCTCATAAAGTGTCATAACAGTGTTGTATTTGCAAGTACCATAAGCAGAAACTGTACCATTTTGGATTAAAATGTTGACACCATAAAATTTTGCGGAAGCATCTGCCAATGTGATGGGAACAGGGACATTTTTATAGATTTTCTGTTCCTGATAGCTTAAATATTCGCCCGAATCAAGCGGAGTATCCCCGATATTGATGCAGGTTGTTACAGATTTTGTGCCATTGGAGACTGTGACAGGAATCTGATATTTTTTGGAAGTCATGTCAAGAATACCAACGCCGTTTGTATTTCCATGAATGCGGTAATCCGCCATTTTTCCGGCTACGCTGTTGAAAGTCAGTGGAGGAGCACCAGAAAGCTCCGAAAAATTGGTGATTTTATGTCTTTGACCCCACAGCACAGCCATGGGGTCAGAGACGGGAATATTTTTACTGGCTTTCAGCATTTCCCAAAGTTGCATACAATCCCTCCATTTTTCAATCCTCAGTTTCAGAAGGAAATTCCAGTTCGGTGAAATCGTCCTGATTTATCCACGCCCCTGATGAATTGAGCATATAGAAAGTACCGGTTGCAATCACATAAGCAATCGAACCAGCTGTCCAGTTGGTACGGGGCTGAGGAATATCAGAAGCGGTATCAGCGAAAATTTCCGCCTGACCTTTGACATTAAGCGTTCCCTGCTGTGAAGTGATTTTGTTATTCGGTTCAATCAGATAATACATAAATAAAGACCTCCTTTATCGCCCTTGGAAAATCAGCGTTTTTTTGCATGGAAACGTGCAACAAAGGAGAAAAAATAATTTTGTGAAAACACCACAAATATAAAATTGAATATTTGTGCAGACAGACAAATTTTTGAAAAAGTGTCAGAAAATACCCCTCTGATTTGTATTGAAAGTAAAAACAATCAGGAGGGATTGCACATGAAAAAATGGATTGCAACAATCACAGCTTGTATGATTTCCGTCATGATGTTTAGCGGATGCGACAAGCTCATCACAAAAAACAAATCAGCCAAAAAAGGCGCAACGTTGGAAATGGACTTGACAACAGCCTATGTGGCAGAAGAACTCAATATGCAGGGGATGAGAGCTGACCCAATTGCTGTCACGTCAAAAGGTATCATCATGACATATTGGAAATCGACCAGCAGTTCCAGAATGTACCTCTATGACCCCGAACAGCAGACCTATACCGAATTTCAGAAGAATCAGCCACACGCCCCAGCTTATGCGACACAGCTCCCCGACGGCAGATTATGCGCCCTGTACAATATCATTGTTGAAAAAAAGGGCAGTCAGACTATCTATGACGGCATTCAGCGAGTCATGGAAATTTATGACGATAATTTGCAGGTCACGGAAGAAATCATGCTCCCCGAAACCGTCCCCACATTGGAATTGAGCCGATTGAATACCATCATGGATTCACAAGGCAGATGGTATTTTATCGCTGATGATATGGAGGACGGCTCATATAATGTGAATATCATGGATGAAAATTTTCAGCTAATCGGGAAAATTCCCTTTGACATGGGATTTTGTAATGATTTAGTGGTTGGCAAGTCGGGAAAAATCTATGCACTGGTAGCCACTGCGGAAGGAAACGCAAACCAATTGTATTATTTTGATGCAGACACAATGACAAGCGGAAAATTTTGCGATATTCCAGCCCATACGAGAAAAATCATGCAAGGCAGTGAACATGAATTATATTGCTGTACGGAAACTGACATTGAAAGCATTGACGAGAATGGTACTTTGAAAGAGATTGTGGATTATCGAAATTCTGATTTGCCTGATGATGTTTTTGATGCTTATGCAATTCCGAACAGTGAATTTATTATTGAGTATTTCCCTGATGGGGGCAGAATGGAATATTACACGCTCCGTCCACGCACAGACGAGGAATTGAAGAACGTGCAGTTTATTTCATTGGCTGGTGTGGGTATCCATCCAAAATTAGTGCATGATGTCTGCGAATTTAACCAGTCACAAACGGATTACCACATTATCATGAAAGACTATGCTAATGATTACCCGATTGCAGATTATGACGAATATTATGTAGACGGAAATTATAAAATCAATATCGACCCGAAAGCCCTTGAAGCCTTTGAAAATGACCTCATGAATGGCATTGTTCCCGATATGATTTGTATGGATTTCATGCCGTATCAGCAAATTTCCAACAAGGGACTTCTGGAAGACCTTGCACCCATGCTGGAAAATGACGAGCGTTTCAATCCCAATGATTATTACATGAATCTCATTGACGGCATGAAAAAAGGCGATAAATTAGAAGAAATCGGCTTTAGTTTCACTTTGGATACCAACATAGCCAAAACGGAAATTGTTGGCACACAACAGGGGCGAACCCCAGATGAATATATTTCCATGATTGAACAGCTCCCCGATGATATGGAATTATTACCGATTACATCAAGGGAAGAAATGACGA
>DGHF01000069.1 GCA_002392545.1 Ruminococcus sp. UBA3855 | reverse complement strand
TTTCAAGAGCCTTGTTGTAGGCAATTTGTGCTTTTTCCAAATCCAGCGTCTTGCTTTCGACTTTTGCCTGTGCTTTGTCAATTTCTGCTTGGTCGATAACATTGACGGTTTCGGTCGTGATGAGTCCGAGAGTCTCCATTGCCGCTGCCTGCTGTTTAGTAGGCTTTACCAGATTGACGAGAGCATTTTTCAGCGAGTTGCCGGCGGAAGAACCCTTGATACCTGCATTTGCCATCAATCCGAGGGCAATTGCCAAATCCTCCACAGATGCACCCATTGAACCAGCAACAGGTGCACAATACTTGAAAGATTCGCCTAACAGCGACACATTTGTATTTGCGTTGGACGATGCCGCCGCAAGGACATCAGCGAAATGTCCGGAATCTTGAGCCGACATTCCGAGAGCCGTAAGTGCGTCCGTAACAATATCAGAAGTGGTAGCGAGTTCCTCACCGGAAGCCGCCGCCAGATTCATGATACCCTCGATACCATTAATCATGTCATCAGCTTTCCAGCCCGCCATTGCCATATACTCAAATGCCTGCCCTGCTTCACTCGCTGAATATTTGGTCTGACTGCCCATTTCACGAGCCTTTGCACGGATAATATTCATTGCCGTTTCGGTGGAGTCTGCTCCTTCCTCAAAAGCAAGCCCCATTTCTTCGGCACTTTCCACGATAGCAGGCAAATCCTCATCAGCGACTTTGCCGGAAATCGCTCCGACTTTGGACATTTCGGCATCAAATTCCGCACCTGTTTTGACAGCAAGAGTTCCCAGCCCTGCGACAGCACCCGTGACAGGCATCAGCTTTTCACCGACACCGGAGATTTTATCGCCGACTTCCTGCATTTTCTCACCGACAGCAGACATTTTGGAAAGAGCTGCATTGGAGTTATTCGCTTCCTGCTGTAAATTCTGGAGTTCCTGCTCAGTTTCGATGATTTCACGCTGTAAGGCATCATACTGTTCAGGGGAGATTGGATTTCCAAACTCATCAGAAACATCTTTTGCAGACTGTTTCAGGGCTTTCAATTCGTCAGATGTCGATTTAATTTCATTTTGCAGTTGGTCGTATTTTTCCTGTGAAATTTCGCCTTTTGCAAGCTGTTCATCAGCAATTTTTGACTGCTCTTTTAGGTCATGCAGTTTGGTTTCTGTTTCACCAATTTTCTGCTTGATGGGGTCATATTTTGATTTCCAGTCGTTATAATTATCTTTGGTTTGAGCTGCCTGTTCGCTTGCTCTTTTGAGAGTTGCAAGTTTATCGATTGTGGAGGTGACAGCATCAGCAAGAAGCCTCTGTTTCTGAGAAAGCAGTTCTGTATTTGTCGGGTCGAGTTTGAGCAGACGTTCTACATCTTTCAATTGAGACTGAGTGCCTTTGATGTCCTTGTTGACACCTTCCAGTGCTTTTGATAATTTAGTCGTATCACCGCCAATTTCGACGTTGATACCTCTGATTCTTGTTGCCATATGCTTTCACCTACTCTCTTTTGAAAAAATACTTGACAAAATCCCACATTGTGGTGTATACTGGATATATATCACAGATGTATATCACCATCTATCGAAATCATTTTGTGTTGCCAGAGACGGGTAATCAAAATCGTCGTTTTCCTTTTCGATGAACATATCATCAATTAGCCCGATGGTAAGCAGTTCAAGCTCCTGCATGGAAAGTCCCAACTGCTTACACCGGAGAAGAAACAGCGGAGTTGTCATTTCCCTGTCAACTGGGCGAGCTTTTTTTTAGATTCCGCCTGTGTCTGGATATTCAAGCCCCATAATTCGATAAGTTTCGGGAGAACCTCATAAATTGAAAAGACATTGAAGCTTTCCAGCCAGTCATTCGGGTCATCAGGGACATTTTCAGGGTCGGCATGATGAGCCATTGTCCATGCGAGATTTTCAAAGACCTCCAGACTTTCAATATCCAGACCGGATTCACGGGGTACAGAATTTTCCTCTGTATCTTCCGGAGTATCGGCTTTTTTCTGTTCATTGACAGACTTCTGCAAAACAGCAAAATCCTTGTAAATGTCTCGCTGGAACTTCATTCTGTAAAGGCGAGGCACAGCCGCACTCGCCTTGAAAGGAACATCAATGCCGTCAATGTTGATAATTTTTTTAATAGCCATGTGAAATTCTCCTTATGCATTTGTTTTTGTGGATTTGGTCGTTGTCTCTGCCGTCCTGATATTCGGAATATACACGGACTTGTACCAGTTGTTGTAAGTTGTTTCATCTGTCTTTTCGCAGGTTTTGCACTTGACAAGACCATTCGGCAGGGCAGTCGATTTGAGGGAGAGCGTTTCCGTCTTGACTTCGGTGGATTCCTCTTTGGTACTGCTTTCTGTCTTGGGACGGGATGCGGAACAGCAGTACAGCACATGACGGATTTTGTTCTTGTCGCCCTCAAATTCAAACAAGAGTGCGAATTGTGCCAGTTCTGCGTCATTTTTCTCAACCAGAACGCCCTTGTCGTCCAGAAGTTCGCCGAGAATTTCCATTGCAAAATCAGTTGTGACAAGTGCGACTTCGAGGTCGCCCTCATAACCGGCATTATTATTGATGACGAAATACACCACGTTGTCGGCATAGAAATTCGATGCCTCACCGCTTGCATCAACCGAGAGTGAAACTGCACCGGGAAGTCTGACAGGCGTTGCGAATGTGGGAACACCGTCATCAGACCATGCTGTAATTTTCGCATAATGCACCATGTTCAAGCCGTATTTAACCTTATTCTTTTTGAGTGCCATAAGTTATACCTCCAGTTCATAGAGAATCTCGTAGAGCCGTTCCGACTCTATCCAGATTTCGGATTTTTCATAAAAAATGTGATGCTCCGTGAGAATATCTTCAATGATTTGTTCCGTTTCAGGGGATTTTCTGTCGGTATACAGTTCAATATCAAGCTGTTTGAAACTGTGATACATCAGATTATCCGCACCGAATGTATTCTCTTTCGGAGACAAAAAGAGCAGAAAAGGCGGGTCAGGTGACTCGCCCTCTGCAAAATGATGATAGGCATACGGAAGATTCG
>DGHF01000232.1 GCA_002392545.1 Ruminococcus sp. UBA3855 | reverse complement strand
TTTTCTTTTTCTGAATCTGAACAGCTTGCAGATAGCTTGCAGTCAAATCAGATGCAGAGGGTAATTCCTTGTGAGAATTGCAATATTCCGCCGCACTATGACAAACCCCGACAGCCGACTGCAATCGCAGAAACGGCGGTGCAATCCGGAGACGTTCGCTTTTTGCTCCTTTTAAGGTTTCATATTGCTTGACAAATTCCTCTGCACCATCCCCCACAACAATAATACGCTGATGAATTTCGAGACGGTCAACGACTTCTGCGATTTTGTCAAGGGTCTGCAATTCGTCTGGAGTTGCTCTGTCAATAAATTCAGGGTCATAGTGCATATAAATCTGATATGAGAACCATGCACAATAGAATAAATTCCCTCTTGCATGGATAACTGATAAAATATGTTCCGCTCCAAATACACGATTCGCCATTGCTTCCAATGTTGAAACCCCGATACAGGGGGTATTATTTACCATTGCCATGCCCTGTACGACAGAAATTCCGATTCTCAGACCAGTATAAGACCCCGGACCGACCGCAACAGCGAAACAGTCTACATCTTTGACGGACATTTTGCAGTCTTCCAGTAAATTCTTGCAAAGGGGCATAATTACCTGTGAATGGGAACGGCTTGTATAAATAGTGTGTTCGCCGAGCAGTTTATGTTGTTCCGTGTCGAGAATTGCAACAGATGCAACCGCTCCGGAAGTGTCAAGACCTAATATCCGCAAAGCGTTCATCTCCTTCCAAAATAATACAGCGGTCATTGTCGCCGAGTTGCCGGAATGTGATGCGGATGGTATTCAAAGGCAAGGCAGTTTCGATATTTTCCGCCCATTCAATGGCAAAAATACTTTCTTCGGGGGCATAGTCATAGAAACCAGTCGTTTCGAGTTCTTCCTCTCCGCTGATGCGGTACATATCGAAATGAACCAACTGCAAAGGGGGCATTCCGTAAGCATGAACTAAATTGAATGTAGGAGAAGTCACCCTGTCAGGCAACCCCAACCCCACAGCAAGCCCTCTTGTGAAAGTGGTCTTTCCTGCGCCCAAATCGCCGAAATAGGCGAGAATATCCCCTGCATGGAGTTTCCGCCCGATTTTCTCAGCCAGAGAAATAGTTTCCTCCGGCGAATGTGTGACCCACTCCATCAGAACAGCCCTGTAATATGACCTTCATTATCGCAGTCGATATTGAAGGCAGCTGGTTTCTTTGGCAGTCCGGGCATGGTCATAATGTCACCAGTCAGCACGACCACAAACCCAGCACCAGCCGACAATCTCACATCACGGACAGTCACTGTAAAGCCCTCTGGTTTACCCAATAAAGCAGGGTCATCCGACAAGGAATATTGAGTCTTAGCAATGCAGACAGGCAGATTCCCAGCTCCCAAGCGTTCAATTTCCTGCAAAGCCTTTGCAGCCGCCGGAAGGAATTTCACACCATCTGCACGGTAAATTTCTTTTGCAACTTTCTCGACTTTCTTAGAAATGGAAAGGTCAGTGCTGTAAAGCGGTGCAAATTCGTTATCATTGCACATTTCGATAGTATCACAGACTTTCTGAGCCAAATCCATACCGCCTGCGCCACCCTTTGCGAATACTTCACACATAGAAGTCTGAACGCCCATTTTCTGACAATATTCAGCAATATAATTCAATTCCTCGTCACTATCGGTATGGAATCGGTTAATTGCAACCACGACAGGAAGATGATATTTGAACATATTTTCAATGTGAGTACGCAGGTTAATAATGCCACGCTTTAACGCTGTCAAATCAGGGGTAGAGAGTTCGGAACGCTCCATACCGCCGTTATATTTCAAGGCTCTGACAGTCGCAACCAGTACCACACAAGAGGGTTTCAAATTGCCGTAACGGCATTTAATATCAAAAAATTTTTCTGCGCCCAAATCCGAACCAAATCCGGCTTCTGTAATGCAGTAATCGCCTAATTTCAGGGCTAATTTTGTAGCTCGAATGGAATTACATCCATGTGCGATATTAGCAAAAGGACCACCGTGAATCAATACAGGGGTATGCTCCAGAGTCTGAACGAGGTTCGGCTTCAAAGCATCTTTCAACAGTGCGGTCATTGCACCCTCTGCGTGCAAATCATGCGCATAGACAGGCTCACCGTCGGTATTATAAGCAACCAGAATTCTGCCAAGTCTTGCTTTCAAATCGGCTAAATCAGTAGCAAGGCACAGAATCGCCATGACTTCGGAAGCAACTGTAATCTGAAAACCGTCCTCACGGGGAACGCCGTTAATTTTTCCGCCAAGACCGACCAGAACATTTCTCAACGCTCTGTCGTTCATATCCATGCAACGCTTGAACAAAATCCGTCTGGTATCAATTTTGAGTTCATTTCCCTGCTGTAAATGGTTGTCAAGCAATGCGCAGAGTAAATTATTGGCTGCGGTCATAGCGTGAATATCGCCAGTGAAATGCAAATTGATGTCTTCCATGGGCACAACTTGAGAATAACCACCTCCGGCAGCTCCTCCCTTGATGCCAAATACAGGACCTAAAGAGGGTTCACGCAGTGCCAGAACGGCATTTTTGCCAATTTTCGCCATTGCCTGACCTAACCCAACACTAACGGTTGTTTTCCCTTCTCCGGCTGGAGTGGGGTTAATCGCCGTCACAAGAATCAGTTTCCCATCTGGACGGTCAGCGGTTTTGGAATAGAGACGTTCGGAGAGTTTCGCCTTGTAATGTCCATAAGGTTCTAAGTCTTCGGCATCAATACCGAGTTTTTCAGCAATCCGGCTGATTGGCAACATTTCCGCCTGCTGTGCAATTTCAATATCTGTCAACATAAATTTTATCCTCCTTGACAAAATCTTTTTTTACCTACAATACCAGTATAACACATAATTCAAAAAAAAGCAACCCGCAAAGGAAAAATTTACAAACTATCTAATAAATAGGATTGAATATAATTTTGCAGTTGTGAGAACGTTCCTTTTTCAAATTCCTCTTGCAACTGTTCGGGATGTTCCGCCACAGTATCCATATCAATATCCATAGCCTTGTGAAACTCATAGGCTTGATTTTTGCACCAGATATTGAAATATTCCTCATAATGGGGAACATCCCCACGAATTATCACTTTTGTGTATATTCTGTTGATTTCCATTTTTTCAATATCGCTGTATGGAATGGTAATTGTCCGGAATAATAACTTGAATGTCACTGCTTTTTCGTCTGCTTCAAAGGATGCCGGCATACACTCCAGCAAAAACACAGAGACAATCATTGAAATAAACCACAGCCCCCAGATAACAAATATTGCTATTGCTGATTCAGCATCACTCAACCCAAAACCTAACAACATCATAAAAAATGCACTTGCCATCCAGCCAAAACCTACCAGATAAATCCATTCACTTTTGTAGGAATATTTCTCTTTCATGTTCCCACCTCCTACGAATATGATAGCATATTTTCACAGGAATGTCAATGTATAATTTCCATGAAAAGGGGTACTATTTTCATGAGGTGATTTTTCATGCCATACCAGAATAAACCCATTCCGCCGGAATTGCAAGACCAGATTGCAAACCTGAAATATTTAGCGGAATACAGCGCAGATTTACTGATAAATCCCGTCATGATTGGAGGGATTTCATGTGCCCTGATTGGATGTGAGGGAATGCTCTCAACAACAATTCTGACGGAATTGGTGTTACAGCCTTTAATGTCCATTCCACCACAGCCAAACAGTCAGGCATTATTCACACACATTCAAAATGAAATGCTGTTATCGATGGACAGACCGACAGTCTGGAATTATGATGATTTATTCAGATTATTGCATTCCGGCTTTGCGGTCTTATTGGCAGAGGGAGAAATAAAAGCCCTTGCCTTTGGGGTGCAGGGCTATGAAAAGCGCAGTATCAATGAACCATCCGGAGAAGCCAATATATTGGGGTCACATGAGGGATTTACAGAAGCCATCCGGACAAATATGTCCATGTTGCGCCGGCGGATGAAAACGCCCTTGTTAAAATTTGAATTGTCGTCAATGGGTTCATTGAGCAAGACGGATATATGTTTATGTTGGCTTACGGACAGAGTACCGCCGGAATTATTGCAGGACATCCGGAATTCGTTAGAATCAGCACAATTGGAAACCGTGTTAAGTGCCGGATATATTCAGCCCTTTCTGGAGCAGGAGCACAATTTTTTCGATACCGTCAGCACCACGGAAAGACCGGATGTACTAGCCTCGAAACTATTAGAGGGGCGAGTTGCCATTTTGATTGACGGCAACCCTTTTGCATTAGTCGTGCCGAAATTATTTGTGGAAAGTTTCCAGACACTGGATGATTACAATTTCAAGCCGTGGTATGCGTGTTTTCTGCGTTGGGTAAAATATGGGGCGTTTGTATTAGCATTGATTTTACCGGCATTATATGTGGCAGTGAGTGTGCATCATCCGGAAATGCTGAACCAGACGTTATTATTATTGTTGTCTCATGCGGAAGCAGATGAGCCGTTATCATTGCCGATGGAAGCAATTGGAGTGCTATTGATGTATGAGGTTATCCGTGAAGCAGGTCTGAGGTTGCCGAAAGTAGTCGGGGGGGCAGTCGGCTTGATAGGCGGTTTAATCATTGGAGATGCAGCAGTTGCTTCCGGACTGGTAAGCACACCAATGTTGACAATGGCGGCAATCTCTGTCACAGCAGGATTCATCATTCCGGACTTGAATTCCATCATCACCATATTAAGAATTGCATTCATATTGGCAGGGGGATTCTGGGGGCTGTTCGGAATCGGATTATTAGGAATGATAGTGTTATTGAAACTATGTTCAGCGGAGGATTATGGCTTTCCGGTGACTGCGCCAGTATCGCCGTTTTACCGGAAAGGCATGAGGGACGTTATCACGAGGGTAAACTTCCGGCAGATGCAGAGCGGAAATTTCACAGTGGAGGAATACCATGAGCAGGATTAACAGCCGTCAGTTATTTGCATTGCTGGTGCTGTCGTCAGCATTCAATATCATATGCATTTCGGGAATATACGGAAGCGGTCAGATATTGGGGGCATTGACGGCGTGTATGCTGGTAGGGGTGTTAAGTGTTCCGCTGTTGATACTTCCGGAACGGAGCACAGAAACAGTATACCGCCGGAAATGGCTGAGCGTGATATATATTTTATTTTTTCTGTTATGGGGAGCAGGAACGCTGAAAACATTGAACAGCTCCGCCCCGACACAGCTCCTGAATGTCTCCGGACACCTGAAAGGGCTGATATTGATATTTGTAACGTGCTTATTCACGAGTACGAACGGAATCAAAGCCACTGCGAGGAGTGCACCCATCATTCTGGCAGTCATGACCTGTTCGGCATTGATTTTGATAATCGGCGCATGGAAACGCATTGACTTAGACACATTCATCCCTGAAAGTGCCGGATTTCAGGAAGGCTTTACTTCCTGCATGACCGGAGAACTGGCGACAGCGGTGGTATTAGGTCACAAAGGCAATCTGAAAAAATCCATCCTGCAATATTTAGCAGTGAAATTTTTCTTGTACAGTCTGGTAATATTTTTATGTCTGACAGTCGGGGGACGGCTGACACAGAATGAAGCCTATCCATTTTTCACATTGACGGCATTGTCACAGCCTTTGCGAGGACAAAGAGCGGATGCATTTTATATATTAGTGTTTGTGATGCTGACCATTTTACACATCACCTTGCAAACCAGTTTGACGGCGCATTTATTAGAATCGGCATTTCCGAAGCTCAGAGGAACAGCCCCCATCTCCCTGATGGTAATGTTATTACTGGCATGGTTACTTCCTGAACGGATACTGCAAATATCGGAACATTGCATGATACCGCTCCTTGTGTGTGCCGTGCCAATGGGAATCAGACTTGCACAGACCAAACGGAAGGCGGTGACATCATGAAACGATATGCAATGATAATATTATTTTTCATGGTAGCATTAACAGGATGTAGCAATGATTCGCTTGACAATCGGGTTTATACGCAGGGGCTGGGCATATCAAGCGGAAACGGCTTCACCCTGACATTTCAGCGGTTTGAAGATACGAATTCCCACACCGTCCACGCTGAAAATTTCTCTGATGCCGTCCGCCGACAAGAAAGCATGATGGGCGGAGAAATTTTCACAGGTCACACAGAATTACTTTGTATTGACAGAAGCCACACTGTGGAACACATGCAGGAATTATTTTATCAGCAATGGATTCCCCCCGACTGCAAAGTGATTTTTACAAATCCGGAAGATTTCTTGCAGAATTATGATTGTACCCAGATGGTGCATACCATCCGCATGGCAGAGGAAAACGGCATTCTTCCCCTGACTGATTTATCAACCGTCCTGAATGAATGGATGGGAATGGGAGAAACCGCCCTCATGCCTGTACCAGCTGGAAATCTCCCTGCACTGGTGCTCATGCACAAAGACGGAAACGCCCTCCGGCTTTCAGAAGAAGCCATCAGGGGGATGTATTGGCTCAGGGAGTCTGGAAAAAAAGACATTTGTTTTCATGGGAAAGAAATTTCGGTGAAAGTCCTCCGCCTGAAAAAGAACTATAAAAATGGGATGCTTTGTTACAGTCTGACGATGAAAATTTCTGATGACGTGCCGGAAGTGCGGGATATGATTCTTTCAGATTGTGAAAAAGCAATTCAGGAAATGCGCTCCGTGAATGCGGATGTTATCAATATACAAGAGGTCATGCAGAAATATCACCTTGAAACCGTGCCGGAAATTTCGGCAGAAGTCCACACCATCACAGGAAAGGAGCTATTGCAATGAATCTGTTGAAAGCGTTTATTGTCGGGGGGATTATCTGTGCCATAGGTCAGATTTTAATTGACAAGACGAAATTAACCCCTGCCCGAATTTTGACCGCCTTTGTCGTGAGTGGGGTCATCCTGTCAGCAATCGGATTATATGAACCGCTGGTAAAATTTGCAGGAGCTGGCGCATCCGTCCCCCTGACAGGGTTCGGGCATCTGCTTGCGAAAGGCGTTCGGGAAGCGGTGCAGGAAAAGGGCTTGCTTGGGGTATTGTCGGGAGGAATGACAGCCTCATCCGCCGGAATTACCACCGCCCTGATTGCCGGACTGATTGCCTCGCTCTTTTTCAAGAACCGTATCAAAGAATAATACCGGAAACCTGAAAAAGCCTGTTGATATGACAGGCTTTTTTCCTTGCTTCTGACAGATTCCGCATGAGATTCATGTTATAATAATGACAGCATTTGGAAAGGAGCAACAAGCAAATGTTTTCACTGTTTTCATTATTTCCGAAATTCCGCAGACCGTCAAAACCGGAATACACCATCTTTCTGGAACTGCACAATATGTCCGGCTATACCTACCGCCTGAAAGGTCACGGCTCACCGCTGATATACACCCTTGAAATTGACGGCACGACAACGGCAGTTCTGAGCGACTTCACAAAGGACTATTACGCTGCGGATGCATTCACAAGGTATCTGCTCAATCACAGTGTCAGACCCGAACAGCTCCCACAGGCGGCGGCAATTTTCTCTATGCAGAAGCCGAAATGAAAAAGTACCCCGAAATTTCGGGGTACTTGATAACATATGTACAGGGATTACTTGCGCATCTGATACTTGATATGTTCAATAGCAGCCTCTGCGTACTCTGTGACCTTGGGAGAGGGGTCACCGGTTGCCTTATTGGCATCGAGAGCCTTTTCATACCATGTGAGAGCCTTTTCCGGCTGAGGACGGAGACCGCCGCTGCCTTTCAGGTAGATGTCCCCAACTGCCAGCTGACTGAGGATGAGACCTCTTTCAGAAGCTTCTGTGTGCCAGTCAATAGCTCTTGCAGGGTCTTGCGGGAAAGGATAAGTACCCTTCTCGTAGCTGTCAGCGACTTGGAACATCACATGCAGGAGCACGTCACGTTCTTTCTGTTCGAGGGTGGGAAGCTGGTCCTTGATGTCACGCAGGAAGCTAAACATAGAAATCATGTAGTTCTTGCTTCTGGGCTTGCCGAGGAAAGTCCAGCTGCCATTTTCATCCATTTCAGAAACAGTGAAAATTGCATAATCCACGAGTTCATCCAGCTTGGTAGGAATTGCCGGAGCAGGAGTTTCCTGCTTTTTGGGAGAAATGCCGGAAGCATTTGCAACAGATTCAGCGGTTTCAGCAGCCTTGGTATCAGCTGTCTTTTCTGTAGAAGATGCAGTTTCAGCAGGTGTAGCAGGCTCTGTCTTTTCTGGTTCAGCTGCCTTGGTTTCTTCTGACTTCTGGCGGTTCTTTTCGAGCTGTTCATAAACGAGATTGTCTCTCATATTGCCCAGACGTTCCATCATGTCACGATAGCGAGCCTGTCTTCTTTCGTCTGCATGGTATTCAGCACGACGTTCCTGAAGAATGATATATTCCAGAATACGGATGCAACGCTCCATCGGCTCAACGGATTCCAGTTTCGGAATCATGTAGTTAATCTTTTCACCGATGAGCGAATAGAGGAACATTGATTTCTCCATAGCAATGTCACGAGCTTCGCCCTTGCCGATTTTTGCCTGACGGAATTCTTCATCTGCTGCATCCTTGAGCTGGTCAACCGTCATTTTCTCCGTGCCTTTTCTCCACTGATGCGCACCGCAGTTAGTGCAGTTGGGGCTGTCGCCGTGCAGTTTTCTACCGCAATTATAACAAACTTTTGCTGCCATATTTTTACTCCTTTGCTAACGGTACAGACTTTCACACTCTGTTACCGGAATTCTTCATATACATTATACCACAAATACACAAAAACTGCAAGAGGTTACAGCACTTTTGTGAAATATGTACAATGTGTGACATTACATTCATACATTTTCCACAAAAAAACCGCCCCCAAAATGGAGGCGGTTCAGGAATCAGATGCAATTAAGCGTTCAGACGAGCTTCAATCTTGTCGAGAGTATCACGCAGAGCCTGCGGAACTCTTGCACCGCCCTCAGCAAGTTCATCATAGTATGCACGCATACCAGCGATTTCCTTTTTCCAGAGGTCATTGTCAACATCAAGGAGCTTGCCCATGATTTCAGGAGTTACTTCATCCTCAATGCCTTCAACGTTGATGTCTTCAGCCTTCGGGAGGAAGCCGATAGGAGTTTCAACAGCATCAACAGTACCCTCACAACGTTTGATAATCCAGTCGAGGACTCTCATATTGTCGCCGAATCCGGGCCAGATGAATTCGCCGTTTTCGTCCTGCTTGAACCAGTTGACATTGAAAATCTTCGGAGCTTTATCGCCCAGAGTTTCGCCCATTTCGAGCCAGTGTGCCCAATAGTCGCCGACATTGTAGCCGATGAAGGGCTTCATAGCCATGGGGTCATGACGGAGAACACCGACAGCACCAGTTGCAGCAGCTGTTGTTTCAGAGGAAACAGCAGAACCCATATAAGTGCCGTGTGTCCAGTCAAAGCTCTGATATACCAGCGGAGTAGTAGAAGCACGACGACCGCCGAAAATCATAGCAGAAATCGGAACACCGTCAGGATTGTTGAATTCCGGAGACAGGCACGGGCAGTTTTCAGCCGGAGCAGTAAATCTGGAGTTCGGATGCGCCAGAGTCTTCTTCTTGCCGGTCTTCTCGTCAATTTCCTGAGTATATTCAACGCCGTTTACCTTGTGACCAGTCCATTCAGTAGCATCAACAGGCGGTTCTTTGGTGAGCTTTTCCCACCAAACTGTATTATCGCTGTTATCCAGTGCAACATTGGTGAAGATAGCGTTCTTCTTGGTAGCAGCCAAAGCATTATAGTTAGACTTCTCATTTGTTCCGGGAGCAACACCGAAGAAACCATTTTCGGGGTTGATAGCGTACAGCCTGCCGTCCTTACCGGGTTTCAGCCATGCGATATCGTCGCCGACAGTGAATACCTTGTAACCGTTCTTGCGGTAGCCTTCCGGAGGAATGAGCATTGCAAGGTTGGTCTTGCCACAAGCAGACGGGAAAGCAGCTGTGATATAAGTAGTTGTGCCGTCGGGCTTTTCAATGCCCAGAATGAGCATATGTTCAGCCATCCAGCCTTCATTCTTGCCTTGGAAAGATGCAATACGCAGAGCAAAGCACTTCTTGGACAGAATAACGTTACCGCCGTATGCGGAATTGATAGACCAGATTGTATTGTCCTCAGGGAACTGTACAATGTAACGCTTTTCGGGGTCAACATCAGCCTTGGAGTGCAGACCTCTTACAAAGTCATTGGAATCACCCAGCTTGTCAAATGCAGCCTTGCCCATTCTGGTCATGATGTTCATATTCAGAACAACATAAATGGAGTCAGTCAGCTCTACACCAACCTTAGAGATGGGAGAAGTCACAGGGCCCATGCTGTAAGGGATAACATACATTGTCTGACCCTTCATAGAACCATCAAACATGGGGGTGAGCTTTGCATACATTTCCTTGGGGTCCATCCAGTTGTTAGTCGGGCCTGCATCCTGCTTTGTTCTGGTGCAGATGAAAGTTCTGTCCTCTACACGAGCAACGTCATTTACTGCGGTTCTGTGATACAAACAACCAGGGAGCTTTTCTTCATTGAGATGCCACATCTTGTTGGGGTCTCCGTCCGGAAGAGATGTTACTTCCTTAATCAGTTCATCAAGCTGTTCCTGAGAACCGTCAATCCATACTACCTTGTCAGGCTTGCACAGATTTACACATTCCTGAACCCAATCAAGTACCTTCTGATTGGTTGTCAGTGCGCCTTCTAATGCCATAGGTAATTACCTCCTTAAATTTTCCGGCTGAAACGCCGGTATATAGAAATGGAATTATACAGAATGGGAACTCTGCACAGTTTCCTTTTTTATTATACATGATTTTTCATAAATTGTCAATAGCTTGTCACACGGTCTTACAAAAAAAATCTGTTTTTTCAAAAATAACACTTGTATATTTTGAAAAAATCTGTTATAATGAAAGAAAGTAAATCAGAAAGGATGTCCTTTACTATGAGTAAACTGTTAATTGTAGATGATGAAGTCAATATCCGTGCGGTTGTCAGGGAGTATGCAGAATTTGAAGAGTACGAAGTTGACGAAGCTGGAAACGGTATGGAAGCGGTGGAAAAATGCCGTCTCAACGACTATGATTTAATCATCATGGATGTGATGATGCCGAAACTGGACGGATATTCCGCCAGCAAGGAAATCAAGAAACACAAGAACATTCCCATTATCATGCTTTCTGCACGTGGAGAAGAATACGACAAATTATTTGGTTTTGAAATCGGTGTGGATGATTATGTTGTCAAGCCCTTTTCTCCTAAGGAGTTAATGGCAAGAGTGAAAGCAGTCCTTCTCCGCAGTCAGGCAACCCAGAAGCCCGAACCCATCAAAAATGAGCGTCTGAAATTCGGCGGTCTGGAAATTGATATTGCAGGTCGTGAAGTCTACGTGGACGGTGAAAAAGCAACCATGACCCCGAAAGAATATGATTTGCTCTTTTATCTGGTCAGAAATAAAGGGCTTGCACTCACCCGTGAACAGCTCCTTGAAGCAGTATGGGGCTATGATTTCTATGGTGACGACAGAACCGTTGACACGCATATCAAGATGCTCCGTGGCAGTTTAAAACAATACCGTGCCTACATTGTGACCCTCAGGGGAATGGGTTACAAGTTTGATGCAGATGCAACATAAAGAAGAAACAAAACCACCAAAAAAAATCAGAATGACACTCCGCTTTAAAATAGCGGCGTGGTTTGTTCTGTTCATTGTCATAATCGCAGGGGTATTGTGGTTTCTGGAAACGGAAATGCTGACGAAAGTCTACTACAATTCCAAAATCAAAGAAACCGAAAAAGTTGCCATGATGCTTGCGGAAAAATGTCAGACAGAATCCGTTGACGAATTCCGGATGACACTCAACAATGTCTGTTATGAATATCAGGTCTGTATCTCGGTATTCGACAGCAAACAACGAGCCGCATGGGCGAGGGATATTCTATATGACAATTGTCTTCTGCATGGGTACGGAAATCATTCTTACCGCTATGTCAAGGAATTATACGAAAGCAAAACAGGCACAATCAGCCTGACGGAATACGACGAAAAAATCCAGATGGATACAGTTGTTGTGGGTGTTGTGATAGGCGAAGTCGGGAGCGGTGACGGCTGTGTGTTGTTGAATGCCGTTCTTGAACCAGTCGGTTCGACTGTACGATTCCAGAAGCGATTGATAATGATTTTCGTGGTAGTATTGCTGGTAATCGGCTGTTTGCTGGCACTGCTGTTATCAAGTCATTTGACAGTACCCCTTATGAAAATCACGGATTCTGCCAAACGCATGGCGCACGGAGACTATGAAACCACTTTCGAGGGCGGAGGCTGTCGGGAAGTGGACGAACTCGCAGAAGCTTTGACCTATGCCGAACATGAAATATCAAAGGCGGATTCCATGCAAAGGGATTTAGTGGCGAATGTCTCGCACGATTTGCGGACACCTCTCACCATGCTGAAAGCCTATGCGGAAATGATTCGTGATTTATCGGGTGACAATCCCAAAAAGCGGAATGCCCATTTACAGGTTATCATTGATGAAACCGACCGCCTGACAGCATTAGTGAATGATATTTTAGACCTTTCCAAACTGGAAAACGGCTCTCAGAAACTGGAAATGAAAGAAATTGATGCCACCACTTGGATGACGGATATTATCGCACGTTACAAGGGAGTTTCTGAACAGATGGGATACCACATTTCATTCACCCCCGATGAACATTGTCAGGTGAAGTGTGACCCTGCAAAAATGGAGCGTGTTGTGTGCAATCTTATCAACAATGCCATCAACTACACCGGAGACGACAAGCAGGTATTTGTCTCACAAATCAACACAGAAACCGCCGTCAGAATTGAAGTCCGTGACACAGGGAGCGGAATCGAAAAAGACAAGATTCAGAAGATTTTCGATAAATATTATCGGAGCGAAAACCATACAAGAGAAGTTGTCGGGACTGGCTTAGGACTTTCGATAGTCAAGGCAATTTTGAAACTGCATAGTTTCAATTATGGTGTCCGTTCGAAATTGGGGGAAGGTTCTGTATTTTGGTTTGAAATAAACAGATAATATCACTGTTTTATCACAAAATTATCACACTGCTATCACATCAAATCTGTATGATAGTAGTGTAGTCTTTACAGGCTGCACACTTTTTCATGTTAATAACGTTCCTACCCCAGCGTTATTATGGAAAAATCCCCAATAATCCCTATATCATGCACAAGTCCCCGACCGGAAGGTCGGGGATTGGTGTTTTTTCAGTTATTCAGTTGTTGCATTCTGTTCGCTGTATTCGAGGGAAGCACGGATGAAATCAACAAATAATTTCTGCGGACGGTTCGGACGGGATTTAAATTCCGGATGGAACTGCACCCCGATGAACCAAGGATGCCCCTCTAATTCGACAATTTCAACCAATTTCTGGTCAGGGGAAATTCCGGCAATCTGCAACCCGACAGAAGTCAGGATTTTGCGGTAAGCGTTGTTATATTCCCAGCGGTGGCGGTGACGTTCATAAATCAATTCTTCGCCGTAAATTTCACGAACTTTGGTATTTTCATTGAGACAGCAAGGATACACCCCAAGGCGCATTGTCCCGCCCTTTTCGGTAATGTCCTTTTGTTCGTCCATGATGTCAATGACATTCTGAGAACCGTTCGGAGTAAATTCAGAAGAATTGGCTTCCGTCAGTCCGGCGAGATGGCGGGCGACTTCAATTGTCATCATCTGCATACCAAGACAAATGCCAAAGACCGGAATCAGATTTTCCCGACCGTAGCGAATCGCCTCAATCATGCCTTCAATACCTCTGTCCCCGAATCCCCCCGGAACAATAATTCCGTGACAGCCTTTCAGCATCTCTGCGATGGTATCGGAGTTGATTTTTTCGGAGTCAATCCAATCAATGTGAATTCTGGCATCATTGACAATTCCACCGTGTCGCAGGGCTTCCGCCACGGACAAATATGCATCCTGCAAGCTGACATATTTCCCGACGAGTGCGATATTGACGACTTTTTCCGCCTTGTTCTGCCGTTCGGTCATGGAAATCCAGTCCGCAAGGTCAGGACCTCTGTTAATTAAACCCAGATGATAGCAGACTTCCTTTGCAAGTCCCTCTTTTTCCAGCATGACAGGCACTTCATACAAAGACGGAGCTGTTAAATTTTGTACAATGTCTTCTTTGCGTACATTGCAGAAGAGGGCGATTTTTTCGGCGACTTCCTGCGGAATCTGCTGTTCGGTACGGCACACAATGATATTAGGCTGAATTCCGAACGATAACAGCTCCTTGACAGAATGCTGAGTGGGTTTCGATTTCAATTCATTCGAACCGGCAATGAATGGCAACAAAGTGACATGAATGTACATTGCATTTTCTCTGCCGACTTCTGCGGTAAACTGGCGGATGGCTTCGAGAAATGGAGTGCTTTCAATATCTCCGACAGTACCGCCGATTTCCGTAATGACAATATCAGCACCGCTTTTTTCGCCGACTCTTGCAATTCGCTCCTTGATTTCGTTGGTAATATGAGGAATGACCTGCACTGTACCGCCTAAATAGTCCCCTCTGCGCTCCTTATTGAGGACAGTCCAGTAAATTTTTCCAGTGGTGGCATTATTATTGACAGACAAGTTTTCATCAATGAACCGCTCATAATGTCCAAGGTCTAAATCAGTTTCTCCACCGTCTTCTGTCACAAACACTTCCCCATGCTGATAAGGGCTCATAGTTCCGGGGTCAACATTGATATAGGGGTCAAGTTTCATGATAGTGACCTGATACCCTCTCGCTTTGAGCAATCGCCCCAAAGATGCCGCTGTAATGCCCTTTCCGAGACCGGAAACGACACCGCCCGTTACAAAGACATATTTTGTATGATGTTCTTCCATTTGAAAATTACCTCCTTGAATATAAAAAAGGGTAAGCTCCACGCACCCTGTCAGAAACAGGATGAATGAAGCCCCTTTGCTTATGATATAAAATTCAATAGCCGAAAAATTGTTTTCTCAGCAGGTACAAAATAAACATATGCACCGGATAAAAGGCATAAAAACAATATTTCGCAAATTTTCCCTGAATGAAGCCTCTTTTTCCGTTGTACATGGTAATGGGAATGAACGCAAACGCAGATTTCCAAGTACTGGTTAAAATACCACAGCTGATGAAACCCGATAACAGCGTATTTTCACGCAGTGCATACATCATCAATATCAATGTCACGCCCCTGATTTCATAATCAGCATGAAGATTCAAGGTAACAATCAATAACACAACCATGCACAGCACTTTGTTCCGGAATTTCAGCTTTGATTCACAGATGCAGATACCAAGATACCCCAGAAACAGCGTGAAAAATACATTCTGTTGTTCTGAATAGGAAATTTCCCCGACATGCTCCAGATTCCACGGAATTTCTGAAATCAATGCAAATACCAGCAGATTCAAGCCGTATTTCTTCCGGTCATGGGTATGAATATAACCCTCTGTCAGTAAAAAGCAATAAATGGGAAATGCCGTTCTCCCGACAGTGCGAGAAATCCAATACCAGCTGATTTTTTCTGTTCCCAACTCAAACCACACCTGAACAGCCGGAGGGTATTGGCTTAATAAAATATGCCCGATATGGTCAATCAGCATGGTGACAATGGCAATCATTTTCAAGGCACTGCCACTGAAAATCTTGTATTTTTCAGGAATGGTCTGCGTTTTTCGTTCTGAAATTTCCATGCTTAAAATCTCCCGTGAGAGGGCGAAACCGTTGGTTTCATGGACGGAACACCGCCATTCAGATAGAAATTCTTCATCAAAACCAGAACGCACCCTGCAAGGAAATCAGTTTTCTCCTCTACCACACTGCATTGAATTCGTTCAGCGACATCATCCCCGACGTATTCTTTCACATACTGCCGGAACTGCTGGAAACCTCTTTCAGTTAGTCCGAAGCTATGCAGAACAATGCATTGTGCCTGAAAACAGCATACCAGATTATGAAGCAGTACGCTCCAGTCCTGCATAATTTCCTTGACAACCATTTCACAGCGCACATCACCCGAAGCCACAGCACGATACATCTGTTCCAAAGTCACACGCTCAATATAGCCGTCTGTTGCGGAGTAAAGAAAAGGTGTCCTGTCCTTGCTGTAGATTTCGGCAATACGTGCCTGCATTGCCTGCGTGGAAAGTTGTGCACGAACAGAGCCGGCGGGGTATCCGTCTTGCTGTCTGCCATTGGGACGGACAATCATTCTTTCTGTCAGGTAGCTGTATGTGAGATAATCAGTTTCATTTTTTTCAGGTTTGAGCAGGGAAATGTGAATATGACCACCCAGATGCAGATAAACTTCATTATTCTGCTGAACACCGCCCCTTTGCAGGTCAGCATTTGCCAGCGACAACAGCCACACGGCATTCCCGCAGAAAACCGGAGGCATCTGCGGAATAGAAAGTGCCTTTGTCAGGTCAGTGAAATCAAGTACGCCGTCTTTATAGTAGACACGCATTTTACCAATCATAATCGGCATGACCCCGACCCCTAATCCAAGCAAATCCTCTCTTTTGAGACAAGCATTATTCATCATCCGTTCACAGGAAGTCAGAATGAACTGCTGAATTTCCTTCCGGCTGGTGTGGTCTGTGACAGCTAACTGCATTTTATCAAGAATTTCCATATGCATGGTACAAAGTCCGACTGTCACACACTGTTCACTGATAACCGCCCCAAGAACGAATTTATAATTTGCATTGATATCAAGCAAAATTTTTCTTCTGCCCTTCGGCAATTTTTCCTGACTTTTCTGTTGATAGGGGGCTTCGCCGATTTCCATGAGTAAGCCCTCCTCAATCATAGCATTGGTAATTTGTGTAATGGATGCACGGGTAATTTGCAACATCTGAGAGAGGTCAACTCTGGAAATAGGGCCTGACTCCCAGACCGTGCGGAGTACCTGCATTCTGTTGATACGTTTTAAATCTAATTTACTGATACCACTAATCATCAAATATTCCCCCATCCAAAAAAGTGATATTTGCCTGTTACTTTCTTTATAACAAAATTCTGTCAGTCATTCAAAATCAAGTATATCAATTATATCACAAGCCCGAAAAAAAGGCAAGACGAATTTTGCACAATTATTTTGTTACATTTTTTAACTTTTTATGAATGTCGCCATATGATGGAAACCATCGCCGAAATCAGAGCAATAATCAAAGCCGGAATACCGCCATAAAGCAAAGTCGTTTTCAGGTCAGGTCTTTTATCATCAACAGTTTCAAGGACGACCGGAACTTTTGCCGGCGGAATATCCCCTTTGAACAAGTCCAATTGTGAAAAATAATATTCTCTCCCGATATCATTTACCCAATGCATTGCATCATACGGATTGATTGCAGAAAGGTATTCTTCTTTGGTGACGACTTCTCCATTATGGTAATAAGTGGCATTTCCGCCGACCTGTGCGCCCTCATCATTGCTGAATCTGTCCACGAGTTCCAAAGATGTGCCGTCGAAATGATAATAGGCAACATCCAGCAAACCCATGTTGAAATGTTCCGATTTGACGAGTGATTCCGCCTGACAGGCAGAAGTCACGCCCCATTCCCCGAAAAATTGTTCCTCTTCTCCAAGGCGGATTCCTTCCCCGTCCTGAAAAGCATAAATGGCACAGCCTCCCACATGAGAAGCACTCACCGAAACGAACAGCTCCGGAACGCCGTCACTGTTAATGTCGAAGATATTCCACATAGAACCGAAACTTTCATCATCCACAAAATAATCTGTTCCCTGAAATTCCGTCAGAACCGTTTCATAGACTTTCCGCCAGCCGTCAGTGGCATGAACTGAAAGCACAGCAGAACCGGAAAGCATTATCAGGGACAAAAGAACAGCCGTTGTTTTTTTGCGTTTCATTGTCATAACTCCCTTCTATCATCCAAGCAAAGTGCCGATTCTCTCATAAATTACCATCATCAGGGGCATTGTTGCCACGGAAAACAATGTTGTCACGGCGAAAATTTCGGATGCATAAGACGCATTTTTTTTGTAATTTAAGCATTGCATGGTGCAAATCGCCGCACTGGGCGCAGCTGTTGCCGCCGTGATAGTCATTTCCACGGTAGTATCTGCCTGAATCAGAGTCAATGCCAGAATAGTCAGCACCGGAATAACCAGCAGTTTCAGCAGACAAACATAAAAAATTCGTGGCTTTTTGACAACTTCCGGTAAATTGGTCTGAATGATGGTTGCCCCTGCCACGAACATAGCAAGCGGAGAATTCAAGCTTCCAATCATTTCGAATGTTTCCGCCAATACTTCCGGTAACATGATTTGACAGAAAAACAGTATCATTCCGGCAATAATGGCAATAATCGCCGGAGACCGGAGAATCTTCCCCAAGGACTTCAAAGACCGTTCCCCTGACATCTGCATGACCCCATGAGACCACACCAGCCCATTGAACATGGTCAGATATGCCGTCAGATAAAAAACACCCTCTGACTGAAACATTGCCTGTACCAATGGAATCCCCATGAATCCGCAGTTGGAATAAATACTTGAAAATCGTTCAATGACAATTTCCCTGCCCTCTTTTTTGGGAATGGCGACATATGCCACCACGAAAGCCACCACATACGAAACCGCCGAAGCAAGAAACGAAAACCCCAGATTTTTGACAAGTTCCGGCTTGAATTCCCTTTGATATGCCATCAATATCACAACAGGATTGACGACTTTCAGAACCAGTCCGGAAATCTGACTGACAGTTTCTCTGGAAAGCAGTTTCATTTTAAAGCATCCAGCCCCGACAGCTATGAGAATCATCATAATGACTGCTTGTTTCAATACGATTGCGGACATTGATTACCATTCCTCTTTTCCGAGATAGCAACAGCACCCTGCAAGCATCCAGAATAAAGGCGTTACCGTGATACTGCTTGACCCGATTACCATAACTATCAGATATACTGTCACCGCCCCATAAACCATTGTACGAAGCCACGGAGAATCTGTCTCCACATTTTTCCCCTGAACGAAAGCCGTTGCCATCAGGGCAATAAATAACAACAGCATAGGAATTCCGGTAGTCCCAGCCATTTGCAGATAAAAATTATATGCCCTGTCGAAAGTGTTCGGATTTTGGTTGATGGAAAGCGACTGAAATAATTGTGGATATATCAGATTATCTTCTCCAGTTCCAGCAAGAGGGAATTGTTTGATAATATCAGTGGTTACTTTCCATAATCGTTCATAAGTTTCAACAGGAGAATCAATATTAAAATCACCATACGGATTCTTTGAACCATTCACAGGGTAACCGCTTACCTCCAGACGGTAGGCACTGTCTTTCCAGAAAATACCGCCGTCATACAATACAATTCCATTTGCAATATCAGCGTTTTCACCTGCTTTGCGGTCGTAGGAATTATTCAGGGACGGTGAAGCATACACCCACCCCAGACCAATCACAAACGCCACCAGAAGCGCACCAAGACGGATTCCGGCTTGCTTGCCCTCTTTCCGGATAAAAACGCAAATCACAGAAGCGAGAATTGCAACTGCCATTCCGGCAATCCCAAGAGTACATTGTGTTTTGACCGACAAAACCGGAAACAGGACTGCACAAATCCATGCAAATACACGATGTTTCTTTTCTTTTTCAAATGCAGAACACATCACCGCCGGTATTTCCATCATGCAAAGCAGTGATGCAAGGAGAACAGGGCTTCCTGTCAATCCTGACGGTAAAAATAAATCAAAAATCAGAATCGGTTCAAGGCTTCTGTAATAAGACGGAAAGCCAATCGGTAAAACCTGCAACAAAGCCCAGATGCATTCCACGAAGGTCATCACCAGCATACTCCGGACTAATTTCAATTGATTTTCCTCTGTTCCCAATTGTGCACCCATCAGGAAAAAACATGCATAAAAAATAATTGAAAGCAACCCTTCACCACGTCCGTCAGCTCCAAAAATAGCAATTTTTGGATAGAAGCAATTAAACAGGCTGACACACCCCCATGCAATCATTCCCACTGCTAAAACAGTTGGAAGAATCAACCGTTTCGGGGTAACTGATTTCATATAACCGATGAACACGAACACCATCGCAAACACTCCCGCAATGGAAAGAGCCATCGGCGGTACACTGTACACCTTTGCAAACTCCAGAACCGCACTGAAAATAGGTATCAGAATCAAAAATAACTGCATGATTCTGAGATTATATCTCCAGTAATCTTCTGTTTTCATATTTAGAATAAAGTTAGATTTTTCGGTTGTATTGAAAATCGTTTTTGCCGTTTTCGGCATAAAAAATTCCCTCCTTGTGAAAATGAAAATCGGGACGGTCAGAAACCGCCCCGATTTATCTTACTTTGCATAATCCACAGCACGGCTCTCACGAATCAGATTGATTTTAATCTGTCCGGGATATTCCATTTCGTCTTCAATCTGTTTTGCAATCTTTCTTGCAACCAGAGTCATACCTTCATCGTTGATAATTTCCGGCTGTACCATAACACGGATTTCCCTGCCAGCCTGTACAGCATAGCATTTTTCAACGCCCTTGTAAGACTTGCAGATTTCTTCCAGCTTTTCCAGACGCTTGATGTAATTCTCATAATTTTCCGAACGTGCCCCCGGTCTTGCCGCAGAAATGGCATCCGCCGCCTGAACAATACAAGCAATGGCAGTTCTTGGCTCAACATCATTATGGTGCGCTTCAATGGCATGAATTACCTCAGGATTTTCCTTTGCTTTCCGGCAAACATCAACACCCAGCTGAACATGAGACCCCTCCTGTTCAGAGGTCAGAGCCTTGCCAATGTCATGGAGCAGACCAGCCCTTTTGGCAAGATTCACGTCAACACCCAGTTCCGCCGCCAGAACTCCACAGAGCTGTGAAACCTCGATAGAATGTGTCAGCACATTCTGACGGTAGCTTGTGCGGTAGTGCAGACGCCCCAGAAGCTTGACAAGCTCATGATTGACTCCGTGAACATTGGTTTCCAGAATGGCACGTTCACCCTCCTGTTTAATACGGTGTTCGACTTCCTTCTTGGCTTTTTCCACCATTTCCTCAATGCGTGACGGATGAATTCTGCCGTCACTGATAAGCCTTTCCAGAGCGATTCTTGCAATTTCACGGCGAACTTGGTCAAAGCAGGAAAGTGTGATAGCCTCCGGAGTATCGTCAATAATCAGGTCAACACCGGTCAGCGTTTCCAGCGTGCGGATGTTCCGCCCTTCACGACCAATAATTCTGCCCTTCATTTCGTCACTTGGAAGAGCAACAACAGAAACAGCAGCTTCGGAAACTTGGTCAGCAGCGCATTTTGCAATAGCAAGAGAAATATACCCTCTTGCCTTTTCCTCGGCTTCTTCTTTGACTTGTTGTTCATAGGCAGAAATCCGGACAGCCTTTTCGTGAACAAGCTCATTATCCAGCGTTTGCAGGATATATTCCTTCGCCTGTTCTCTGGTCAGACCGGAAATGCGCTCAAGAGTTTCGAGCTGTTGCTGTCTGATTTGTTCCGCCTGTTCACGGATACTTTCCGCCTCCTGAAGTTTTCCCTGTAAAACTTCCTCTTTCTTTTCGAGGGAGTCAATTTTTTTATCAAGGCTTTCTTCCTTCTGATGCAGACGGCGTTCCTGTTTGGTTACTTCATTACGGCGGTCACGAATTTCCTTTTCCGCATCCTGACGGAGCTTGAAAATTTCGTCCTTCGCCTCAACGACAGCCTCTTTGCGGATAGTTTCAGCATCTTTCTGAGCAGCTTCTTCCACGGCTTCCAACTGTGCCTGAGCCTTGGCAGCTCTTGCATCAGCATCACGAACTTGCTGTTCAGCGGCTTCAATACCAGCCTTTGCCCGTCGTTCAGTCTCACGGATGGTTTTTTCCATCTTCTCTTTCTGACGTGTCTCGCCCTGTTGGATACCCTTTGACATTGCCTCATTGGTTTTCATGTAACCAACTGCAACCGCAGCGCAAAGAGCAACCACAAGAACAACAATGATGACCACCAAAATCGTACTTGGCATTTGTGCATTACCTCCTTTTGTTTCAATCAGTTTCTTTTCTCCTATTGATGCATGGAAACTTTCACGCAGGCGGTAAATGCTGCTTCTTTATTCATTTTTCAAACTTCAAAGATGAGGGCGAACCCCCAGAATATATTTACCGCACCAGCGGAATTGAAAAGAAGTGTTAATGATATAAACAGACCGGAGCGGTCCTGAAGCTGCAAATACTGCTTGCGTATCCGGCTCACACCAGATGCAATCCTCATTCCATTTTTTGGAACAGAGAGTCACTCAAATATCATACAACAATATTATTGTAAACGTTTTTGATGAATTTGTCAAGGGGGTTTTCAAAAAAAGTTGAAAATTTTATTTGCTCCCCTCTCAAATCAATCATTTTTTACCAATTTGTTTTTCTTGCAAGGACAACTGAACACCGCTCGAATACAATTTTCACGTCAAAATTCACATTCCATTCCGTTTTTTTCGGTTCATTTCCGTATAACACGACAAAATTTCTGAAAACTTTTCAAATTTTACTTGCAAAAATGCCCGAACTGCTGTATAATAGAGCATGGAAAAAACAGCCGGACTTCCGGCAATCATATCACAAGGAGTCGATTTTCAATGGAGTTAAATTGTTATTCTCAGGCGCAACTGACCGCATTTTATGAAGAATGTCAGAAGCAGTATTCTGCATTTCAGGCAGAAAATTTAAAACTGGATATGTCCAGAGGCAAGCCCTCACCGAAACAGCTGGATTTGAGTGCAGACCTTCTGAACTGCGTTTCGAATGACGATATGACAAGCGAAGCCGGAGACTGCCGTAATTATGGCGGATTTGACGGCATTCCGGAAGCAAAGAAGTTATTCGCCCCGATGCTGGGAGTAGAACCGGACGAAATTTTCATGTTTGGAAATGCCTCTTTGCAGGCAATGTATTTCACCATCAGCTACGCATTCACGCACGGCATTATGGGAAATACCCCATGGGGCAAACTTGACAAGGTGAAATTCCTCTGCCCTGTTCCGGGCTATGACAGACATTTCCGCATCACGGAATTTTTCGGTGTCGAGATGATTAACATTCCAACGGACGAAAATGGACCTGATATGGATTTGGTAGAAAAATATGTTTCCGAAGATGAAGCAGTCAAGGGAATCTGGTGTGTACCGCAGTATTCGAACCCGTCCGGCATTGTATACAGTGACGAAGTTGTAAAGCGTTTCGCAGGATTAAAGCCACTTGCCAAAGATTTCCGTATTTTCTGGGACAATGCCTACTGTGTACATCATCTTTGTGACAATCCGAGAGTGATTCTGCCGATTCTGGAAGAATGCAGAAAAGCCGGAAATGAAGACATGGTTTATGAATTCGCCTCCACTTCCAAGGTAACATTTTCTGGTGCAGGTGTTTCCCTGCTTGCGACCTCAAAGGCAAATCTTGCAGACCTGAAAAAGGGCTTGACCTGCTTCACAATTAGCTTTGACAAGGTCAACCAGATTCGCCACGTGAAATTCTTTGACGGCAAGTTTGAAAACGTCCTTGCACACATGGAAAAGCACCGTGCATTGTTAGAACCGAAATTCAATTGTGTTCTGGAGATGCTGAATCAGGAAATCCGTCCGCTGGGAATCGGTGAATGGACAGAACCGAAGGGCGGTTATTTCGTATCTTTCAACGCACCGCAGGGCACAGCGAAGCGCATTGTACAGCTTTGCAAGGATGCCGGAGTTGTCCTCACTGGTGCAGGCGCAGCGTTCCCCTACGGCAAAGACCCCGAAGACAGAAACATCCGCATTGCACCAAGTTATCCGGAAGTTGACGAACTGAAAAAGGCAATGGAGTTATTTGTCCTCTGTGTGAAAATGGCATCTGCTGAAAAGCTTCTGAACGCATAATTCCCGATTTCTTGACAACTTTCTTTCTATAAAAGAAGAAATCCCCTGCAAATGCAGAGGGGTTTCTTCTTTTTTCGTAAAATATCCGAAAAAACAGAAAGAACCGCCAAAGCGGCTCTTTCTGCCATGATATAGGGATTATATAGGGGATATCGCAAGGAATTGGGGACTTCCTCACGACAGGCTAATTGTAACCTACTAATGTGATAAGTTTATGAAAATTTTCTGAAAACTGTGCGATAATTCTTATTTGAATATTTTTAATCAGTTTAATAATTTTGTATAAATTGCAGAATATCGGGAAAAATACCCACATCAACGACAAAGAGGTGTCAAAAATATGGAAAATAGTATCATCGTATTCCGGAATCGTCCCTCTATCCGCAGTTATGCAGCAATAGCCGGAAAGAAAGAATCAGAGGGAAAAATGGGGCAATATTTCGACAAAATCGAAGAAGATGCTTTTTTCGGTCAGAAAAATTGGGAACAGGCGGAAAGTGAAATGCAGTCGCAGACGCTCAATCTTGCCTTGGAAAAAGCAGGAATGCCCCTGAAAGAAATTGACTGCATCACCGCTGGAGACTTAATCAATCAATGCACTGTTTCGACATTCGCAGCAAGGGGCACGGATGTGCCGTTTTTGGGGATGTATGGAGCATGTTCGACAATGGCGGAAACGCTGTTGACAGCCGGAATCCTGACAGACGGAGGATATTGTCAAAACGTCGCAGCGGTTACGTCGTCGCATTTTTCGACAGCAGAAAGGCAGTTTCGTTTCCCTCTTTCGTACGGCGGACAGCGCACTCCAACCGCCCAATGGACATGCACGGCATCCGGTGCAGTGGTGGTGTCCGCCGAGACGAATTCCCCACGGCTGGAAGGCGGATGCATCGGGCGCATCTGTGACCTTGGTGTAAAGGATGCCACAAACATGGGGGCGGCAATGTCGCCAGCCGCCGCAGATACGATTTACCGCTATCTCACCGGAACGCACACCACGCCGGAGCATTATGATGCCATTATCACCGGAGATTTGGGAAATATCGGTTCTCCCCTGCTGATTGAATTGCTGTTGAAGCAAGGAATCAACATTTCCGCCGTGCATCGGGATTGTGGGGCGATGATGTTTGACGAGGAACAGCAGGATACTCATGCAGGCGGTTCAGGCTGCGGATGTTCAGCAAGCATTCTCTGTGCGTATTTTCTGCCGAAGCTGAAAGACGGCACAATGAAACGAGTGTTATTCTGTGCAACAGGTGCATTGCTTTCAGCGATGTCATCCCAGCAAGGTGAAACCATTCCGGCAATCTGCCATTTGGTAGAAATTTCGGGGTCAATGGCATAATATCAGCATTGAAAAAGGAGAGTGAAATCTCACTCTCCTTCTTATATTTCATACAACAAAGCCAAAATCGCATAATAATCAATTATTTAGTATGTGATTCTTCTCTGTGCGGACGGACTAGCCCCCGAACGGCTGCCATCCATAGAGACATCAACGCCGGAAGTTCGTTCTGTGGGCTGAACGATAACAGTCGCCAGACTGCCCGAAGTCCATTCAAACATATACGATTCACCGGAAGCCTGTCCGATGAAATTTTTCCATGATACATCCATCTTGATAGAAGGGTCTTCCCCCACCCAGCAAACGACTGCATCAGGGTCAACTTCCAGCGTTCCACGGCTTTCCATATTGCTGATAACAAGGGGGTTTCCGTCAACGAGAACCGCCACAAAAGCCTGAGGACCTATTCCGGTCAAAGTCGAAGTAGCAAGCCCCTTTTGAGAAATGACACCTTGCCCCAAGAATTTGACCCCATATTTGCAGTCGGGGGTGAATGCAAGAATATTCTCACTTTCGACAGAAAGAACTTCATTTTGCAGAAGATGACACACAACAACGTGCTGTTGTTCATTAGCGAAATAGGTCACGCTGTCACCCTGATACTGCACTTTCATCAAGGGGAGATTCTCACCAGTGAAACGGCGAGCCAATTGCCCAAGAATCGCACGTCCGAGACCTTGTTCAGGGCCAAGCAAAACCTTTTCGAACTTGAAATTTTTACCGCCGTAGCATTCGCCGGCAATAAATGCGCCTGCTTTTGTGAAAATATGTTCCCCTGCGCCACTGCAAGTAACACGCAGAACCACTTCATTGACTGTTTCAAAAGTAATCATGTTGAATCTCCTTTGTGAATTATTCCATAGCCACACCGTACATTCCGCAGAATCCGGCTAAATCTCTTCCAACACCCGAACCGACGGCATTAAATTTCCAACTCCCCTGATAGCGGTAAAATTCCCCGACTACCAACGCAGTCACCGCCGGAGAATTGTCGGTCAAGTCGAGACTAGCGACAACTTTCCGTGAATTCAAATCCCAAATGCTTGCTGTCACGTTTTCGACCATGCCGAAATGATAACGATTCTGAATAGCTTCATAAATCGTCACCGCAACGACAATTTTCTGCACTTGCGGATGAACCTGTGAAAGGTGGATTTCCAAAGCGGTTTTTTCGTCTGGTTTCGCCGAATTTTTATCGAAATACCGGACACTTCCGTCAGGGCTTTGTGGCTGACCGTAGAAAATGAACCAATCATCTCCAAGCACCATTTCATTACTTCCGAGCATAAAGGCGGAAGCATCAAGGTCACATTTCGGATTTTTCAGCACCCAATCCAACCCAATCCGCACGGAAGAAATCGCACCATCTGAGCCATTGAGAGTAAATTTCTGACCTCTCTTTAAAATAGTCCCCTGCAAGGGTTTACGAGGGCGAGGAGGAGCAGACGGCTGAACCTGTCGGGGGACTGGCTGAGTGGCTGGAGGCTGTCTGTAAGACTGTGGAGGGGGTGCAGAGGGCTGAACCTGCCGAGGGGGTGTCTGAGGGTCTGAAGGCTGTCTGTAGGGCTGAGGAGAAGGCGCAGAGGGCTGAATATTTCGTTGCTGAGGACGACCAGCCTGTTGCATCCCATTTTGACGGCTGACAATCAGAGTAGGTTGTGTATTGACCGCCCCATAATTTTCCAGCAGTGAATTCCTGTCAACTGCCTTTTTGACACGATTTGAAACTTGAAACTGCATGAATAAAAACCTCCTGACGGAAAATCACTATGAAAATAGATTTTCGTTATTTTTCATTATACCATATTCTCTTACAATTTGCAAGTGAATTTGTGAAAAATTTCTGCCTGCCGGAAATCCGGCATTTCAAATGGTAATTTTTTTACCTTGATAGAACAAAAATATTCCTGATTCCCTTGACAAATCGGAAAAAAATGGGTATGATAATAGTAGGAGATTTTTTCTGTCCGTGTGACGAAGGAAAAATCAATTTTAGACACAGGAGGTTTTTACCATGACCAAAATTCATGTCCCTGTCAGGGATGCTTACGACGTAATCATTGAAAGAAACATTCTGAAACGGTGCGGAGAAATCATTTCAGAAGTCAGCAAGGCGGAGACTTGCGCCATCATCACGGATGATAATGTAGACAAGTTATATTCTGAAACAGTTTCAGAGTCGCTGAAAAGCAATGGTTTCAAGGTGGTGAAGTATGTCTTTCCGCATGGGGAAGCATCCAAGAATGCCGGAACATTAACAAAAATATGGTCATTTCTGGTACAGAATGACATTACACGTTCTGATTGTCTGATAGCCCTAGGGGGCGGAGTCGTCGGGGACATTACCGGATTTGCAGGGGCAACATTTCTGAGAGGGATTCAATACATCCAGATACCCACGTCATTATTGGCACAGGTAGATTCTTCTGTTGGCGGAAAGACAGCCGTTGACCTGCCGGAGGGGAAAAATCTTGTCGGTGCATTCAAACAGCCTGCATTGGTATTGTGTGACCCTGAAACACTGCGCACACTGCCGGAAAAGTTCCTGATTGACGGCATGGGCGAGGTTGTGAAATATGGCATGATAGCGGACGAAAAATTATTTGACCTGCTGTTAAACTGCAATCTGGAAAACGTACATGAATATTTTGACACCATCATCCCGATATGTGTAGCAATCAAAAAAAATGTTGTTGCAGAAGATGAACTTGACACCGGATTAAGAATGATTCTGAATTTTGGTCACACCATCGGACACGCCATTGAAGCCTATTATCATTATGAGACATATACCCATGGCTGCGCCGTATCTGCCGGAATGTGCATCATGACCAAATACTGCAACACGCCGGAAGAATATGCAAAGCTGAAAAAATGCGTAGAAAATTATCATCTGCCAACTGATACAGATGCACCCATCATGGAACTTGTAAACCTCTGCGGACATGACAAAAAACGTGCCGGACAGAAACTCCGCTGGATTACCTGCAATCCCATCGGAAAAGCGCAGATTCAGACGGGCACAATTCCGGAATTCCGTGCAATTTTCGAAAGAGAGGTGTAACATGGATTTACTGTTACAGCCCTCAGAACTTTCCGGAAAAGTGAAAATTCCGGCATCCAAAAGCATGGCGCACAGGGCGATAATTTGCGCCTCCCTCTGCAAAGGAATCCCCTATGTATTCGACGTTACTTTTTCGAAAGACATTGAAGCAACGCTTTCTGTAGTGGAAGCGTTCGGAGTGAAATACCAGATTTCCGGAAATGACATTGCCTTTTCCGGAATGCGCCCCGTAAAGGAAGCAATCGCAGACTGTTGCGAAAGTGGCTCAACATTGCGCTTTTTGATACCTGTTGCAGGAGCATTGGGAATCAAGACAACATTTTTAGGTCAGGGACGTTTACCGGAAAGACCCATCACCCCATACATCAGGGAACTTTCAAAAAAGGGCATTCATTTTGATTATCAAAATACCATGCCTTTCACGATTGAAGGACAATTGCAAAGCGGTATATTTGAATTAGAGGGCGATATTTCGTCGCAGTTTGTGACGGGGTTATTACTGGCACTGCCCTTGCTGGATGGAGATTCTGAAATTGTCCTGACCTCTCCCCTGCAATCGAAACCCTATGCAGACATGACGATTGATGTCATGAAAAAATATGGTGTATTCGTAGAGGAAACGGAAAAGGGCTATTACATCAAAGGAAATCAGGAATATCAGTCCGCATACAACAACGAAGATGTAAAAGTGGAAGGCGATTTTTCACAGTCTGCTTTTTTCTATGTAGCAAATGCAATCGGGAATCATGTCACAATGCAGAATATTCCCGAAAATTCGGTACAAGGCGACAGAAAAATTATTGAAATCCTGCATGATATGTGGTATACTGGAAAGGATGACACATTCATCATTCATGCCGAAGACATTCCTGACCTTGTTCCGATTTTGTCCGTAGCCGGAAATTTTGCGCCGTGCATCACAAAAATTGTCGGTGCGGAACGACTGCGCATCAAGGAAAGTGACCGCCTCGCCACGACAGCAGAAATGCTGAACAATCTCGGCGGAAAAGTGCAAATCAATCCGGACGGTCTGACGGTTTTCCCTACCGGAACGCTGAAAGGGGGAACGGTAGACAGTGCCGGAGACCACCGGATTGCAATGTGTACCGCCATTTGCGCCACACGTTCGGAAAGTCCTGTCAAATTGCTTGGAGCGGAATGTGTCACGAAGTCTTACCCTGCATTCTGGGAAGATTACCAAAAATTAGGAGGAATTGCCAATGGCATCCATTTGGAATAACAGAATCTCAATTTCCGTTTTCGGAGAAGCGCAAGGGCCTGCAATCGGCATCACGATTGACAATCTGCCGTCTGGAGAATACATTGACGTGAAAAAATTACATCAGTTCATGGAACGTCGCACACCAGCACAACAGAACGCTGAATTCAATCAAGTCATGTCGGGAATGCTGAACAACCGCACGACCGGAACGCCCCTCTGTGCCTTTATCCAGAATCCGGAACGGACTGCACCGGATTTCTCGCAATTGAACCGACTCCCCCGCCCCGGACAGGCGGATTATACCGGAACAGTCCGTTACAGAGGATTCAACGACATTCGGGACGGCGGACATTTTTCGGACAGGCTGACAGCCCCCCTTTGTTTTGCAGGTGCAATCTGCGGACAGATTTTAGAGCGCAGAGGAATTTATGTCGGGGCGCACGCACTGGAAATCCACGGAATCAAGGACAAAGAATTTGATTACGTCAACGTCAGCAAAGCGGACATTCTGGAAGTGCGTAAGAAAAATTTCCCTGTCATTGATGATGCACAAGGGAAACTGATGCTTGACGACATTCGTCTGGCAAGAGAAGGGGGCGAAACCCTCGGCGGAGTGGTGGAATGTGTCGCTGTGAATGTCCCTGCCGGAATTGGTTCGCCGATTTTCAACGGCTTGGAAAACAGCATTGCAGGGCTGATATTTGGAGTGACAGGGGTAAGAGGTCTTGAATTTGGTGTTGGTTTTGACGTTGCGGAAATGGTGGGAAGTCAGAACAATGACAGTTTCTATGTAGACGACCACGGACATGTGAAAACCAAATCCAATAACCACGGCGGAATTTTAGGCGGTATATCGTCCGGTATGCCGATTGTGGCGAAAGTCGCCATCCGTCCGGCGGCATCCCTCGGCAAACCACAAAGCACCATCAATCTTTCCACCATGGAAGAAGAAAAACTGGAGGCGCAGTCCTGTGCAGAATCCTGCATTGTTCCGAAGACAGTCCCCTGCATTGAGGCTTGTATGAACATTGCACTGCTTTCCCATATGCTGGACTATCCGCATTTTACATGATATTATAAGGAGGGATAATTCTTGAAAAAGAAACTGGAAGATAACAGTCTGCTCAAAGAAATCAAGGACAGATGCATTTCTGAAATTGAAGATGCAGGACCTTTAATCTGCTACATTCTGCAAAAAAACGCTGAACCGATGGATTCCGAAGTATTGTATGACATCGCCGTTACAGGCGGACTTATCAACTATTTCGCCTATCAGGATGCCGTGGACACGCTCCTGAAATCCGGAACAATCAGAGAAATTCCGGACGGTGAAGCACTCCGTTACACCATTGCAGATGCCGGCGCAGACATTGCAGAAAAATTCATGCAGATGTCTGAAAAATCATACCGTGACGAAGTAATGAACCTTTCCAGAGAAACGAGCAAGAATATCCGCTATCAGAAAGATGTGGAAGTTGTCTGCGAACCTTTGCACAGTGGCTGTTATCTGCATATCATGTTGAATGATAATACCTTGAAACTGCTGGATTTGACATTGTTCACTCCCGATGAAGCGCAGGCAAACCAGCTTGCCGAACAAATCAAAGAAAATCCGTCCGCATTGTATCATGATGTCATACAAGCAGTCATGAATTTCTACTCCAGACCAGAAACGCCGGAAAATTGAAAAAAACGAATCCGCTGTCAATCCCGACAGCGGATTTTTTGTTTCCGTCACAAAGCAGGCAAAAAAGAGAACCCCCCGAAGGAGGCTCTCTGAAATTTTGCTTATTCATCAGGAGTTTCATCGGGGTGGTCGAGTTCCCACTGATGAATTTCACGAGTATGTCTAGGAAGTGCACCAGCATCCAGTTCAGAAACCATGACGTCAGTTGCCCAGTTTGCACTGCCGTTAGCGCCGACCTTTGCAGCATATACGAGCTGGTTAGCAGCATCGATAGCATTCAAAGCGGAAGCAACGGAAGCCTTACCATCGGCATCAAATATACCGTAGTCAGGAGATTCACCGTTAGTATCAGACAGGAAGTATGCAAACCTATTTACAATATCTGCATCTGCTCTGGTAACGCCCAGACCCTTAGCAGTAGTAATTACACCAGACTCACCGTCAAGGTCAATGCCAGCAATGTCTGTCAGGTTAGCATCTTCACCAGCACCGAACTTCGCAGCGTAAATCAGAACATAAGAAGCATCTTCAGCGTTGCAGTCGCCGTTGAGGTTTGTATCACCCTTAACGCCAATCCAAGCATTCGCCAATACTTCACCGCCGTCAGTAGCACTCTTCAGTTCCTTCGATTCGCTCCATACAGGCTCTGCATCAGTACCAGTATTTTCTACAACGCTTGCAACCAGCGGAACAGCCACATAAGACTTATTCTGTGCATCGTAGGTAGCCTTAGGAGTTTCCAGACCGCCTTCCTTGGTAACAAGTTTTACCTTTACCTTGCTGGAAGTAATCGGAATTTGAACAGGCTCGCCATATTCAACACGGTTGCCTTCTTCGTCAATCTGATAAGCCTGACGATAGAGAGTACCAGTCATATCAGCAGGGTCGAACGGTCTCGGGTCATGTGACAGGTAGAACATATCGTCGCCCTGTGCGCTGTACTCATAAGTATACTCATAAGTCGGCTCTTGGTCGAGAACCTTAATCCAACCGTTTTCAGTCTCTACATTAACAGTAGCATTCAGCTCAGCTCTCAAAATCTCAAGACCCTTGCCATTCAGCTGGTCAGTGTTGAAGTTGATTTCGAAAGTATCGCCAGCCTGTGCATCAGTAGGAACATCAAAGTACATTGTGAATACAGGGTAAGCAGTATTTGCGCTGATATTAGCGGAATCTGTAGAAGTTCCAGCGAAATACATTGCAGAAATGTCTGCTGTGTTAGAAGTAAACGGAATTACATAAGCCTGACCAACCTCAGCATTACCAGCAGTCAGTCTGTTGTCAGCAGTTACCGCCATGTTGAAGGAGTTCAGAACAGTCTGTTCAAGGTCAGCAGCCTGAATCATGACATTGATTGCAACAGTGTCACCAGGGGCAGCATATTCCTTACCGATAACCCACTTCACATTGTACTCAACAGGCTCAGGTTCTGTAGTCGGCTCAGGAGTTTCCTCAGTCGGCTGTGTCGGCTCTGTAGTCGGTTCAGGAGTTTCCTCAGTCGGCTGTGTCGGCTCTGTGGTCGGCTCAGGAGTTTCCTCAGTTGGCTGTGTCGGCTCTGTGGTCGGCTCAGGAGTTTCATCAGT
>DGHF01000116.1 GCA_002392545.1 Ruminococcus sp. UBA3855 | reverse complement strand
ATTCCGTGTCCTGCCTGATTCCGAAAGAAGACAAGGCGACCCTTGCCAGAATTAACAAGGCAATCGAAGCGGCAAAGGCAGCGGCGAAAGACAAGAAGTGGGGCGGTAAGATTCCCCCGAATCTGAAATTGCCTGTTCATGACGGCGATATTGACCGCCCTGATGATGAAAATTATGCCGGTCAGTTCTTCTTCAATGCAACTTCCAGAGATGCACCCCAGATTGTTGACCGCAAGGTACAGCCGATTCTCGACCAGATGGAATGCGGCAGCGGCGACTACTGCAATGTATCTGTAAATTTTTACGGCTTTGCGGCTTCCGGCAATAAGGGGATTGCGGCGGGACTCCAGAACATTCAGCTTGTAAAGCACGGCGAGCGTCTTGCAGGCAAGCCTTCTGCTTCTTCCGATTTCGTAGCAATTGAAGGTGAAGAAGAAGTTGCAGACGATGAACTGCCGGATTATCTGTCTTAAAAAAATACAGCAGTCGGGAGAGAATTTTCTCTCTCCCCTCTGCGCCTTATAAGAATCTCTGATAATTTCAGGGATTTTTATAAAGTGCAGAATTGTACTTATACATTTATATACATTTAAAAAGGAAGGTGGTCTGATTGGCGAAACGGGTACTAAGTATGGATTTAGAAACGTTCTCCGATGTAGATTTGCCAAACTGCGGTGTACATCGCTATGTTGAGGGTGATTTTCATATTCTTCTGTTTGCATATGCCTTTGATGATGAAGAAACACAATGTGTAGACCTTGCCTGTGGTGAGGAACTTCCGCAGGAGGTTGTGGATGCGCTGTTTGATGACAGTATTATCAAATCGGCATGGAACGCACAGTTTGAGCGTACTTGTCTGTCAAAGTATTTCGGCACACAGCTTTCACCGGATTCTTGGCAATGCACAATGGTCTGGGCAGCGAGTCTCTCTTTACCACTGCGGTTAAAGCTGGCGGCACAGGTGCTGAAAACCGGAGAGCAGAAAGATGATGTCGGTGAACGGCTGATTCGGTATTTCTCCATTCCCTGCAAACCAACTAAAAGCAATGGCGGCAGGACGAGAAATCTGCCGGAACACGCACCGGAGGACTGGGCATTATTCAAATCTTATTGTATTCAGGACGTAAAAACAGAGCGTGATATCCGGAAGCGATTAGACAATTTTCCCATGCTTCCGCAGGAATGGGACTATTATCACATGGATCAGCGCATCAATGACAGAGGAGTCTTGATTGATAAGGAGCTGGTACAGCAGGCAATCATCTGTGATATGGCACTTTCCGAAGCTATGACGAAAAAAGCGTATGAACTGACAGGACTGGAAAATCCCAATTCTGTGTCACAGTTAAAGTCATGGCTGGAAGAACGTGGAATAGCTGTGGATTCTCTCGGCAAAAAAGAGGTAGCCTCGCTGATTGCCGATTTGGACAAGCACAGCATTGATGCGGAAGCACTCGATATGATGAAGCTGAGACTTCAAATGGCGAAATCTTCTGTCAAAAAGTATCAGGCGGCAGAACGCTGTATCTGTGAGGACGGCAGGGCGCACGGACTGTTCCAATTCTACGGTGCTAATCGCACGGGGCGGTGGTGTCTGGCGGAAGGGACTCCGGTTCTTGTAAAAACATTGAGCGGCGAAATACTTGAAAAGCCGATTGAAGATGTATTGCTTGATGACATGGTTTTTGACGGCGACGACTGGGTACAGCATGAAGGTGTTGTGTACAGCGGTGAAAAGGACGTTATTACATGGGACGGTATCACCGCAAGTGAAAATCATAAGGTCTATATTGACAGTGATACAAAAATCAGCTTGAAAGAGGCGAAAGAGAAAGGACTGAGGTTATGGAGAGGGAATATAGAGAAGCTCTGACAGCAGATGTACAGGAAGATAAAAGTACACATAAGACCTATACAGTTTATAAAATATCAACACCGGCTGGAAATATCTATATTGGCTATACATCACAGAAACTTAAAGACCGTTTGCGTCAGCACAGATATAAGGCACTGACAGGGCAATGTATCGGACATCCGCTGTACGATGCAATCCGTAAGTGCAATGGTGAGGGATTAACGATAGAACCAATATGCTGTGTAAACGACAGAAATACAGCAATGCGGCTGGAGGAAGAAAACATTGCATTGACATCTTCGGAACAATCCGCCAATCTTACCAGAGGCGGAAGATATGACGGAACAGATGCTGCGGGTATCTTTTGGAAAAAAATCAACGCTGATGCAGCTGAAAGAACGAAATATCTTGAAACGTTATCCAAAAGGAAACTTGATGATGACTGGTCTGATTATGATAAATTAACAGATGCTGCTGAACAATGGCGTAAGGATAATCCAAAAGAAGCTTACAGAATTTCTTACCGTGCTATCCGTATTGCAAATAAGAAAAATGGCTATCCGCCTCCTTGTTATGTGGAATGCGACAATCGACCGTTGAAAGAACGACTGATGCATAAGTTTAAGCTTAATGAGGTCAAGAGTGATTATGTTACTCAGGTGTGGAGCAAAAGAACGGTTGAAGAGAAAAAAGCGATTGGTAAGAAAATCGGAGAAGCACAGAAAAGACATATGAATAATCTAACCAAAGATGAGAAACGAGAGGCAACAAAAAAAGCAAGGTCAAGTATTGACAGAACAGTTCAGGGCCCTGCAGCAAGCAAAGGCTTAAAAAATTGGTGGACGGAACTAAGAAAAGATCCAGAGCGTTATAATGCCTACATTGCAAGTCGCATAGAAACACAGCGACGGAACAGAGAAATGAAAAAAATCCAGTCGAAGCAGGGAGAAGATATTTCATGAGAACCTATGACATTATAAATGCGGGTCCAAAGAATCGATTTATTGCAAACGGGCGGTGCGTATCCAATTCCGGACGAAATATTCAGTTGCAAAATTTGCCTCAGAACCATATAGCAACACTCGATGAAGCACGGGAACTTGTGAAAATGGGCTGTTTTGATATGATAGAGAGCATCTACGGAAATGTCCCTGATATTCTTTCACAGCTCATCCGAACGATGCTCATTCCAAAAGAAGGGTGTGAATTTATCGTTGCGGACTTCTCAGCAATAGAAGCGAGAGTTTTGGCATGGCTTTCAGGAGAACAGTGGAGACTTGATGCTTTCCAAAATGGTGAAGATATTTACTGTGCATCGGCATCTGCTATGTTCCATGTTCCGGTTGTAAAACATGGCATTAACGGAGATTTAAGGCAAAAAGGTAAAGTAGCAGAATTGGCCTGTGGTTATGGCGGCGGTGCAGGTGCTTTGATAGCAATGGGCGCACTGGATATGGGCCTGAAAGAGGGAGAATTGCCTGACATCATCGACTCATGGCGCACAGCAAATCCCAATATTGTGAAATTCTGGTATGCCGTGGAAAAGGCGGCAATCGACACGGTCAAAGACCATTCTGACCGCACCGTTGGAAGAATCGGCTTTCAGTTCTCAGCAAATGTGCTGTGGATTGTCCTGCCGTCCGGTCGCAGACTGGCATACGTCAAGCCGCAGTTACAGCCTAACCGTTTCGGTCGCATGGCACTGACGTTTGAGGGCTTGGGTGCTAATAACAAATGGGTACGGCAGGAAACCTACTCAGGCAAGCTGACTGAGAATATTACCCAGTCAACAGCACGGGATTTGCTTGCGGAAGCTATGAAGCGCATTGAAACTGCCGGACTGGATATTGTCGGTCATGTGCATGATGAAGTCATTCTCGAAGTGCCGAAAGAAAAATACACTGTTGAGGATGTTTGCAGTATCATGAACCAGAATCCGGAGTGGGCAGAAGGCTTGCCACTGGCATCTGACGGATATCGTGGAGATTATTATTTTAAATCATAAATTTATAAAATTGATAAAAACAATAAGGAGGAACTTTTTATGAAACAAGGCAGAGCATTACCGGAAGTGCTGACAGAACTTCAGCGTCAGAACAAAGCCAAGCAGGACTACATCGGTGCGGCAGAGGCATTTCGCCTCGATGATGACGGCGGTACTTTCCATATCGGAAAAGACCACACTTTCGGAACGACACAGCTTTTTCACAGGCAGGTAGCATCTGCACTCGGCATTCCGGCAAAGTATTATGACATGATGCAGAAGCAGAAGCCCGACCTTCTTGCTGAAAACGTCAATGCATGGTTTTCCGACAAGGAAAACAGCTACATGGTCAGAACACTGGATTACGACAATGGAGCAGGGCAGGTTGCAAGAGCTTTATTATCAGACCGCTACCGTCGTATTGACAATCTGGAAATTGCATCCACTGTACTGCCGTTGTTTGCGGGAAATGCCGATATACAGGTAATTTCAAGTGAAGTGACAGAAAGCAGAATGTATCTGAAAATTCTGAACACACGGCTTGAAATGGCTTGTGTGGGCGATATTGTGCAGGCTGGTGTGGTGATTTCCAATTCGGAGGTTGGACTTGGTGCTGTATCTGTTCAGCCACTTATTTATACTTTAGCCTGTACAAACGGCATGATATGTCCGTCATATGGAGAACGCCGTACTCATGTCGGCAGGGCATCCAAGGCAAATGACGAAAACTACCTGATTTATTCCGACGAGGCAAGAGAAGCGGATGACCATGCTTTTCTTCTTAAACTTCGTGATGCTACGCTTGCTGCGATTGATGAGGTGCGTTTCCGTCAGATTGTCGGGAAACTGGAAGAAAGTGCAGGTGTGAAGATTACCGGCAGAGTGCAGGAGGTAGTAGAACTGACCGGAAAGGCATACGACCTGAATCAGCCGGAGCAGGACAATATTTTGAATTATCTAATTCAAGGCGGTGACCTGTCTCTCTACGGTTTATCCAATGCTGTCACACGGGCTTCGCAGGATGTAGAATCCTACGACAGAGCCACTGCACTGGAAAGTATCGGATGGCAGATAGCAACCATGCCGGCAAAACAATGGAAGGAGATAAACGCATGAGCAGAACTTGGAAAGACAGAAAAGGGTATAAAACCAAGCAGCACTACCCTTCTTATACCACAATGAATTATCAGAACCGTATCCGTGGCGGTTATGAGGATTATGACCACAGCGATGAGGAACTGTATGTCTACGACCAGAGCTGTGAGAACTGCTGTTATTTCGGTGGAAATGACTGTGCTAATGCGAACCGTGAGGATGATGACCCGGATTCAAAAGTCACATGGTGCGAGGCATGGCGGGGGTACGGAGGTGGCAGGCATTGAGGGAATATGTTGTCGAGAACGAGTTTGTCAAAGCCGTCCGCAATGCTGGCGGTGTGGCATACAAGCTGACAAGTCAGACTGCCAACGGACTGCCGGACAGACTTGTTCTCTTCCCTCCGGCAAAAACTGTGTTCGTGGAGCTGAAAGCACCGGGGAAAATGCTCCGTCCCCTGCAAAGAAAACGGCGGTATCAGCTGATGAAACTGGGCTTTCCGGTGCTGTGTATTGATAATGTTGTGCAAATTAAACCTTGCATTAAAGCCATTCTCAACTGGACACCCGGCACGGCTTTTCCGGAGGGTATCGGCGCAAAAATTCCGGATTTGGAAATTGCTTTACTTCCAATGGAACACATGGATATGGACGATTTCGGGGACACACTTGAACCAATTGACCCAGAGGATTTGGAAGGATTTTATGAAATTGAGGATAAAAACGGAGGTGATGCCATTTGAAGTTTATGCCGCATGACTACCAGAAATACTGTATCGAATATATCAAAACACACTGTATTTCTGCACTGTTCCTCGACATGGGCTTGGGCTGAGGAAAGACAGCAGTCACACTGACAGCAGTTCATGATTTGCTGTTTGATGAAATGAAAATATCCAAAGTGCTGGTTATCGCCCCTCTTAGGGTCGCCTCTGAAACTTGGCCGTCTGAGGTGAAAAAGTGGGATCATCTGAAAGACATTGACATTTCTGTTATCACAGGAACATTAAAGCAGCGTACAGCCGCTGTCAATACAAGGTATTTACATCGTTCAATTTTTCTTTGTTTCTTAAACCTAAAAGAAAGAATTCCATCCTGTGAATAATGTCCATCAGCCTGCGTCATAATCAATACTCTAAGTTCCATATGCTCTAAACTTGGTGTTATCATTCTGCGTCCTGTAAACGGAATGGAAGGACGATATTTTGTCATATTCCCAACTGTATCATCAGTCCATTCTCCATCATATCTCTTTTTTACACGCATTTTATGATCAGGTGTACTAATTTGACTAATGCGTTTATCTTCATAGAAATAAAGAGGACCATTATAATTGAAACAAAGTGCATTTGCTTTCTGAAATGAAACACATTCCTGCAATGAATTCCAACAAGCAATTTTTCCACCATTCCATTTATCAAGACGAGTCCATCCTGAATCTGTAAGCACTTCATGATCGCCAGTTAAACACCACCGCCCTGTGCGATTAGCACCATAAAATTGAAACAATCCGTGCGCCCTGCCGTCGGAACAAATACAGCGTTCCGCCGCCTGATACTTTTTGACAGAAGATTTCGCCATTTGAAGTCTCAGCTTCATCATATCGAGTGCTTCCGCATCAATGCTGTGCTTGTCCAAATCGGCAATCAGCGAGGCTACCTCTTTTTTACCGAGAGAATCCACAGCTATTCCACGATCTTCCAGCCACGACTTCAACTGTGACACAGAATTGGGATTTTCCAGTCCTGTCAGTTCATACGCTTTTTTCGTCATAGCTTCGGAAAGTGCCATATCGCAGATGATTGCCTGCTGTACCAATTCCTTGTCAATCAGCACACCTCTGTCATTGATGCGCTGGTCCATGTGATAGTAATCCCATTCAGATGACGGCAGTGGAAACTTCTCCAGACGTTTTCGTATATCCCGTTCTGTCTTTACATCCTGAATACAGTAAGATTTGAATAAAGTCCAGTCCACCGGTGCGTGTTCGGGAAGATTTCTCGTCCTGCCACCGTTTGACTTTGTAGGCTTGCAGGGAATAGAGAAATAACGAATCAGCCGTTCACCTGCATCGTCTTTCTGTTCTCCTGTTTTCAGCACCTGTGCTGCCAATTTTAACCGCAGTGGTAAAGAGAGACTCGCTGCCCAGACCATTGTGCATTGCCATGAATTCGGTGAAAGCTGTGTGCCGAAATATTTTGACAAACAAGTACGCTCAAACTGTGCGTTCCATGCCGATTTGATAATACTGTCATCAAATAGCGCATCCACAACCTCCTGCGGAAGTTCTTCACCGCTGGCAAGGTCTACACATTGTGTTTCTTCATCATCAAAAGCATAGGCAAATAAAAGAATATGAAAATCACCCTCGACATAGCGATAAACGCCACAGTTCGGCAAATCCACATCGGAGAATGTCTCCAAATCTATACTTAGTACCCGTTTCGCCAATCAGACCACCTTCCTCTTTAAATGTGTATAAGTACAATTCTGCACCTCATAAGAATCCCTGATAAGTTCAGAAATTCTTATGAGGTGCAGAGGGGAGAGAGAAAATTCTCTCCCGACTGCTGTAATATTCGCTTGTGTATTTTTTAAGACAGATAATCTGGCAGTTCATCGTCTGCAACTTCTTCTTCGCCTTCAATTACCACGAAATCGGAAGAAGCAGAAGGTCTGCCTGCAAGACGTTCACCATGCTTTACAAGCTGGATGTTCTGGAGTCCCGCCGCAATGCCCTTATTGCCGGAAGCCGCAAAGCCGTAGAAATTTACAGATACGTTGCAGTAGTCGCCACTGCCGCATTCCATCTGGTCAAGAA
>DGHF01000179.1:14443-14746 GCA_002392545.1 Ruminococcus sp. UBA3855 | reverse complement strand
GCCGTCTGGCTGTTACCTATCCGGAAATCGCTGCTATGCAGACAAGAGCTGTCATCAAGGCTGCTATCAATGTTCAGAAAGCTCACGCTGACTGGAATGTAAAGCCGGAAATCATGATTCCGCTGGTTGGCGACGTGAAGGAATTGAAGTTCGTTAAGAAGGTAGTTGTTGAAACTGCTGATGCTGTTATCAAGGAAGCTGGCGCAGACCTCAAGTATGAAGTTGGTACAATGATTGAAATTCCTCGTGCTGCTCTGACAGCTGATGAAATCGCTGCAAACGCTGACTTCTTCTGCTTCGGTA
>DGHF01000179.1:14123-14399 GCA_002392545.1 Ruminococcus sp. UBA3855 | reverse complement strand
GTACAAACGACCTGACACAGATGACTTATGGCTTCTCTCGTGATGATGCTGGCAAGTTCCTCGGCGCATACTACGACAAGAAGATTTTCGAAAGCGACCCGTTCGCAAAGCTCGACCAGGCTGGTGTTGGCAAGCTCATGAAGATGGCTATTGAACTCGGTAAGCCTGTCAATCCGTCTCTCCACTGCGGTATCTGCGGTGAGCACGGCGGCGACCCGACTTCCGTTGAATTCTGCCACCAGATTGGTCTGGACTATGTATCCTGCTCACCGTTCC
>DGHF01000179.1:0-14084 GCA_002392545.1 Ruminococcus sp. UBA3855 | reverse complement strand
CTGCTCACCGTTCCGTGTTCCGATTGCTCGTCTGGCTGCTGCACAGGCTGCAATTGCTGACGCTAACAAGTAAGAGTACAGAGCGTGTAATGTTCATTTGACAATAAACTGCTGTGTGTCCTGCATACAGCAGTTTTTCTTTCCATTATCAAAATATCAAGAAGTGAGGTATTTTCCCATGAATCCAATGAATTTTATGCATTTGAAACCCCTGATTGAACAATTTCATGAAAGGCACCCGAAATTTGTCGAATTTTTCGGTTATGCCGGACAGCATATTGAAGAAGACAGCCTTCTTGAAATCAGCATCACAGACTCGTCCGGAAGCAAAATTGTAACCAATATCCGCATTACACAGGAAGACTTGGAGTTTGTGCAACATCTCCGTCAGACTCTGGAATAAGGGGGTATTTTTATGAGATTTCTGCATCTGGCTGACCTGCATATCGGGAAGAAACTCTATGAATATTCCCTGCTTGACGACCAGAAAAAGGTATTGGAACAGGCTCTGCAAATTATTGATGACTGCCGTTGTGATGAGGTTATCATTGCAGGGGACGTTTACGACAAGTCCAACCCCTCTGTGGAAGCGATGCAGGTTTTTTCCGGATTTCTGGCAAGCCTGAGCAATATGGGAATTCCTGTTGACATCATCAGCGGAAACCATGATTCCGCCGGAAGAATTTCCTATTTTTCCGAACTGCTGAAAGTGAATCATATTACTGTCACGACAGAATTTGACGGAACATTACAGGCGGTCAAATCTCCGGAAGAGGATATTCAGATTTATTTATTGCCTTTCCTGACTCCCCAGAGGGTACACTCCGTTTATCAGGGTATCCCCTTTACAACCTATGAAGAAGCCCTGAAAATTGTCTTAGACCATTCCCCCATTGACAAAAGCAAGGTCAATATTCTGGTTGCACATCAATTCATTACTGGAGGGATTACCTGCGAATCAGAAGAATTTTCCGTCGGTGGTCTGGACAATATCAATGCAGAAATCTTTTCCGACTTTGATTATGTTGCATTAGGACACCTGCACCAGCCTCAGACCTGCGGACGTGATACCATAAGATATGCCGGCTCTCCGCTGAAATATTCCATTTCGGAAGAACACCAGAAGAAAACATTCACTGTCGTAGAAATCAAGGGGAAAGACAAAATCCGGATTGAAGAATTCCCCATTCAGCTCCCCCATGATGTGCGTACAATACAAGGCTCTTTCAGTGAACTGATGAAAGCCAACAGAACAGAAGATTATGTTCGTATTCTCCTGACAGATGAAACCGTCATTCCAGATGCAAGAATTTCCCTCCGCAGTAATTTCCCGAAATTGCTCAACATCCGCCTGAATAACGAGAAAATCAAAAAAGACTGGGACATTCCCGTTGTGGAAACGCCCCAGAATCAGACACCGCTTGAATTATTCCGTGAATTTTTCACCATGCAGAATAATCAAACTGAACCCACAAAGGAACAGCTTGACATTGCAAAGGAAATTTTTGACGAATTGCAGGAGGAACTCTCATGAAACCATTACAATTGACTATGAACGCATTCGGCACGTTTGCCAAGGAAACTGTCATTGATTTCCGCCACCTCGGAACACAGGGTGTTTTCTTGATTACCGGAAATACCGGTTCAGGAAAAACGACCATTTTCGATGCGATTTCGTTCGCTCTTTATGGTGAGGGAAGCGGGGGAAATAAACGCAGGGAAATGAAAAATATCCATTCTGATTATGTTTCACAGAAAGAAAAACTCTCCGTGAAACTGCTGTTCGAACATCAGGGAATGGAATACACTGTTGAACGCTCCATTAAAATCCGCATGAAAAACGGAAAGCGTGAATCTACTCCGGAAGCCTCTCTTTTCTGCAATACCACTGAAAAAATGATTGCTGACAAAAGCACAGAGGTGAATCATGCCATTGAGAACATGTTCCGCCTGAAACGTGAACAATTCGCTCAAACAATCATGATTGCACAAGGCGAATTTCAGAAAATCATCAGTGCCAACAGTCAGGACAGAAGAACAATTTTTCAGTGTTTATTCCATACGGAAATTTATGAGCAGTTCGAAGAAAAATTACGCATTCGTTCCGCAGAATATCAGAAACAATATGAGAAAAAAGAAAGCGAAATTCTCAGCTCCATGAAAAGAGGGGTATTCGATTCCGAACACAAGCCCTATTTTGCTTCTGAAATTGCCACCGCTCCCCAATACCTCGAAACAATCCGCATTCAAAATCAGATTTATGAACAAAAACAGAAAACTGTCACCGAAAAACAGCAAAAACTTAACAAGGAAAATGATGCGCTGATTCGCACCATCACAGAAGCCAGAACTACTAACAGTCAGTTGGATGAACTTGCAAAAAAGCGTTCCGAACTCGAAACATTGAAAGCGCAGGAAACTGCCATGCAGGACTATGAAACCATTCTCAACCGTGCAAGGGATGCTCTTGGAGTGATGAGTTCAGAAAGAGTGCTTGTCACCTCTCAGCGTGAACGAGACCGAAAAACCGGAGAATATGACAAACTCTGTCAGAAATTCGAACAAATTACCGAAGAACACCGTCAGAATGAAGCACGTTTCCAGAAAGCCCAGAAAGATGCTGAACAAATCGAAACCCTGCAAAAGGAAATTCATGACCTCGAACAAGCAAGACCTATTTTCCGCCAAATCAAAGAAAAAGAGGAAAAACTCAGAATTGCAACCTCGGAATTCACTCGTGTGAATGGAGTTCTGGAAATTGCCGAAAGACAGTACCGCCGTATGCAGGAATTGTATTTCTTGGGTCAGGCTGGACTGATTGCTGAAAAGCTCATAGAAAATGAGCCTTGTCCGGTCTGCGGAAGTACCCACCACCCCAAAAAGGCAGTTCGTCCGGCTGGTACTCCCACTGAAACAGATTTGAAAAAGGCTGAATTGCATAAAACAAAACAGGCTGAAATTTCCGCTCAGAAATCCGAAGAATGCACCACTTTGACCGCTGAATTGCAGACACTCCGCAGAAATCCCTATATTCAGGGACTTACGGAAGAAATGCTCGGCGACAAACTCCTTGCAAATCAAAATCTCCTCCTGAAACTGCGTGAAGCTTTAGAAAAATCCGAGAAAGCATTCCGCAAATCAAAAAGCGATTCTGACCAGATTTCCGGAAGAATCAAGGAATTAGAAACCGCCCTCGAACAGCTCAAAGAGAAAATCAGCCGTGAAGAAGACGCTTTCAAATATGCCCTTGAAGAAAATCATTTTGAAGATGTTGACGACTACCAGAGGGCAAAACGTGACAATAAGGAAATTGATGCACTTGACAAGAAAATCAAAAAATATGAATCTGACGTGAAAGCCGTCACATCAAATATTCAGCTCCTTGAATCGCAGACAGAGGGAAAGACATATCAGCCCACTGAAAAACTGGAAACACGTCTGACCGCTGTCAAAAATGCCCTTGAAGGCTGTGAATCGGAAATCCGCACTTCCGGCAATGCCATTCACAACAATGAAAAAATCATTGAAGAACTCGAAGAACTTCTTTCATGGATTGAGATTCTCCGGAAAAAATGGTTCACTGTTTCAGAAATGTACAAAACCGTCAGCGGACAGATGGGAAGCGGACAGGCGAAATTAAAGCTTGAAACGTATATTCAACAGCATTATTTCCGTTGTGTCGTGGCTCATGCAAATGAACGGCTTGGAATGCTGACAGATGAACAATTTGCATTAAGATGCCGTGAAAGTGCCGTCAACGGGCGTTCCCAGTCGGGACTTGATTTGGAAGTATGGGACAGAAACACCGGAATATGGAGAGATGTCAGCACACTTTCCGGCGGTGAATCGTTCTTAGCTTCGCTTTCACTGGCTCTGGGGCTTTCGGACGTGGTGCAGGATAACAGCGGAGGGGTAGAGCTTGACACGCTTTTCATTGATGAAGGCTTTGGAACGCTGGACGGCGACACGCTCCGGCAGGCTGTGAATTTGCTTAGAAAATTGGCAGACAGTAACAGAATGATTGGTGTCATTTCCCACGTGGAAGAACTGCGCATGAGAATTGACCATCAGATTCGTGTCACCAAAACCCCAGAAGGAAGTATCATTGAAATGGCATAACCAAAAAACCGCCCCCATCATGAGGGCGGTTTTAATATTATTCACGTTCTTTATAGATGCCTGTCTTCCATTCTGAGAGGTCTTTGCTTTCGGGGACAGGAAGATGAAACGAATACGGCTTAATTTTGTCAGTGTAGGCAGCTTTCTTGCCACGGGTAATGACAAAGGCTTTGTCAAGACCCATGCAGAGAACACGCTCTACAGGCTTATCGGCATAAGCGGAAATGAATTCCGCCGTTTTGAGGTCGTTTCCGCCAAGATACAGAATGTGGTCGCAGTTGTTGACAATGGTCATGGCAGTGGGGTGGTCGTACATGGTTTCGAGCTGTGTCAGACTCTGGAGAATGACACTCACAGAAATATTTCTGGAACGAATGATAGAAATGGTCTTGTCGAAATCCGGAATATAGGCATTTGTTGCGAAATCGTCCAGATACAGACGAACTGGAATTTCAAGACGGCTGTCAGGGTTCTTGTCGGCTTCACGGCAAAGCATCTGCAAAGCCTGTGTATAGAACAGATTGACAAGCCTGTCAAGACTGCGGTCTGTGTCGCTCACATTGAGGAACACAGCGCATTTTCTGTGACCGAGGTCTCCAAAGTGAAAACTATGCTTCCCGCCAAACAACTGGATTGCTTCACGGAAATCGAAAATATCCAGTGCCGCCGCCGCAGTAGAGGCGATACCAGCCCATGTTTTTTCGGCAGGCATGGAGCTTTTTACCATCTGATATTTTTTGACGGCGAAACTGTCCGGACGGACAACAGCCCATTCTTCCAAGAACGGCACACAAGCTTCATTTCCGCTGTTATGCTGTTCATTGTACTGACTGCTCATGAGCTTGAAGACCTCAGAAACAGAATTCAGATTCTGTTCTTCGGGGGGGAGAACTTCTTTCACGTAGGCAATCAGACTGCAAACAACCGTTCTTGCAGAAGTATCCCAAAAGGGGTCATTTTTGGTAAGGTCAGGAACGAGAGCCTTTGCGATGGTGATAACATCCTGCTCACGGACTCTGCCTTTTTCGTCCACGGCGATATAATCAAGAGGGTTATATGTACAGGACTGGTCGGGATTGACGAAATTTACAACATAGATGTCATAGCCACGCTGACGGAGTGTAGGACCAACCTTTCTGCAAAGGTTGCCTTTGGTATCGGCAACAATGAGACTGCCGTCGGCTTGCAGGATATTGGGGATGACGTAACCGCCTGTTTTTCCTGCGCCAGAAGGACCAACAATCAGGTCATTATTATTGAGACCTGTTGCAATGGTATCATTGCAAACCGTGATATCTTGCGCTAAAAGACGTTCGTTGAAATTCTCGTTCATTCGTTGCCTCCTTCTGTGGGTTGAAGAGCTTCCGGAATCGTGACGATACCGGTCGCAAGACCAAACTCGATAGCCTCCTCTGCACTAAAATAGGTATCCTTTTTCGTTTTTTCATAAATCGTTTCGAGGGGCTGTCCGGTGCGCTCTGCAAGGATATTACAAAGCGTTTCCTGTGTGTAGCGAAGGTCTTTAAGGACTTCCTCAATTTCATTGGGCTTTTTTCCGGCATAACTTCCGCCGGAGAATGCGGGGTCATGAATCATGATACGGCTGTGAGGGAGCATTTCTCTCTTGTCCCCTGCAAGGAACAAAATTGAACCCATGCTCGCAGCTGTACCAATGCAGACCGTACGGACGGGGGACTTCATAAGACGGAGATAATCATACACCGCCAGACCAGCTCCGACTTCTCCCCCCGGACTGTTGATACAGAAGACAATTTCTTTCTCACTGTCTTCCTGTTCAAGATACATGAACTGTTTCAGCAAGTCAATGCTTGACTGTGCATTCACTTCTTCGGTCAGGAATACGGCACGTTTCTGCAACAGAACGTCATCAATCCGGACGGTCTGCCAGCCTCTTGCACTTTCCTTAATCACATTCGGAATCAATCCCATTTTTACTCTCTCCCTTCTTTAACACATAAAAAGGCTTTATCAACAGCACGTCAACAATGTAACATGCAATGATATCAGGCGGATACCGCTTCAATGTGCGGTTATCCAGAACCCATGCATAATCTTCTGTATAGGCGAAAAGGTCATTTGCCTTCTGGAGCATCAGCCCCACCGTGATTTCTTTACCGTTTATCCCATTGTCATCACGTCTTTTGGTTTCAATGGCACTGTACCCCATCAGACGGCTATAGGCGGTAATATAGTCATATTTTGCAAGCTCTGGAATTTTGCTCAGATAAACGCAATATTCACGCAAGCCAAACGAAAAGAACATTTCATGTAATTTTCTGGAATTGACAGGACGCTGTAACACTTTCTGCAAAGATTCCCTTACTTTCTTCACTGCAAGAGCTTCTGCATCACTTCTGTCAAATTCTGTATTCAGTCCTTTCAGGGACTTCAATTTTGTATTTTCTGTTGTGAACTCTGTTTTCCAATCCATCCGGTTCAACCATCCTTTCTTGAACGAAGGGGAGGAAGAATGCAGTTAGGCAAGGCGGCAAGCATCCGCAATTCGAAATTATTTTTAGAATAAATTGTTGCATCCTTGATTCCACGTTCGTCAATTGCACCATCTACAAGAGTTTCCACATAATCCACAATTTCTTTCAAAGAATAATGTTCCTGTTTTTCGCATACAGGGCTTTTCTTCATTTCCTCAAGGATTTCTCCCAATGGTGCATGAGTATCCCGAAGCCACTGGTCATACAATTCCTCGTCAGTCAGTTCAGAAAATGTCTGCATGATGGTTTCCATCATCTGCGGACTGCGGATAACATGGTCTTTTGACTGTTGTTTCAGTTCCTGCAAGGTCATAACGACAACACTCCTCTCTGTTTCGGAAAAAAATGAGATACCAAAAAGGATGGTATCTCGGAATTGAACAAATCGAAATCATTACGGATGACTTACGCAGACACCATGTCTGCCAAAATTACAGCCTGAGTAATAGCATAGCTTTATTATATCACATTCGACAAGATTTGTCAAGCCCTGAAAAAACTTTTTTGTGAAAAAATTTTTCAGGGAAGCAAACTCTGCAAACGGAGAATCTCATTTTTTTGCATTTCTGAAATAAAATCCTCACTGTTCGAGAAAATATCCCCAATCAATGCAACCAACTGACGGAATTCCTGATAGCATTCTGCATTGATGCGGTTCAGCAAAAGTGCGCTTTCTCTGAGTTCCGTTTCAAAGTGCGTACTTGTCACCATATCACGGCAATCTTCAAAAACCTGTTCAAGGTCTCCGCTTTCATAAGAGAACCCGAACACAAGATTCAGATATTCAATTTCCTCGTCACTTATCCAGCCTTCAGCGGTCACAATCCGGAGAATGGTACTCACAATGAGACCTGCATAATAATCCTGCATTTCGCCATGTTCGTCCCGATTCCATATACTTCCCTGTTCTGCATCTTCACAGCCCATTAAAAACTGTTCGAATTTTTCCTGAAAAGTTTCAGCACTCATATCCAATTGACTCATAATATCAAATCCCTCCGTATATGGAAATATATCTAGCCTTATTATACACTATTCAAATGAATTTGTCAATCTTTTTTGTGAAATTTCATCACAACAATTTCATTAAAAACCGCTTGTTAAATAGTTGACAAATTGTGTTTTTCGTTGTATAATTAAAGTATAAATTTCTGAAAGGAATGATGACAATGGGTTTGACACTCACAGAAAAAATTCTCCGTGCGCACCTCGTAGATGGTGAGCCTGTCAAGGGTCAGGAAATCGGTATCCGTATCGACCAGACTTTGACACAGGATGCCACTGGCACAATGGCGTATCTTGAATTTGAGGCTATCGGCGTTCCGAGAGTCCGCACAGAGTGCAGTGTTGCTTATATCGACCATAACACATTGCAGAATGGATTCATGAACATGGATGACCACCGTTTCATTGGTTCAGTGGCAAAGAAGCACGGCATTTACTTTTCCAGACCCGGAAACGGTATCTGCCATCAGGTACATCTGGAGCGTTTCGGCATCCCTGGAAAGACCTTGATTGGTTCTGACTCCCACACCCCGACCGGTGGCGGTATTGGCATGATTGCCATTGGCGCAGGCGGTCTTGATGTAGCCGTAGCCATGGGCGGAGGAGCGTATTATATTACGTATCCGAAAGTAGTCAAAGTAAATCTGACAGGAAAACTGTCTCCATGGGTTGCTGCAAAAGATGTCATTCTGGAAGTATTGAGAAGACTTTCTGTCAAGGGCGGTGTTGGCAAGGTCATTGAATATGTCGGCGAAGGTGTAAAAACACTCTCTGTTCCGGAACGTGCCACCATCACCAACATGGGCGCAGAACTCGGCGCAACGACTTCTATTTTCCCGTCTGACGAAATTACAAAGCAGTTCCTTGAAGCGCAGGGACGTGGAGAGGTTTGGTCTGAACAAAAGGCTGACCCTGATGCAGTGTATGATGAAGAAGTCAATATCAATCTTTCTGAACTCGTTCCGCTGGCTGCCTGTCCGCATTCTCCCGACAATGTAAAATCTGTCAAGGAAATTGAAGACGAAAAGGGCGGAAAAATGAAGATTGACCAAGTCTGCATTGGTTCTTGCACGAATTCTTCACTTTTGGATATGATGAAAGTCGCTCACATCCTGAAAGGAAAGACCGTGCATCCAGATGTATCACTGGCAATCGCCCCCGGTTCAAAGCAGGTTCTCAATATGATGGCTGACATGGGTCTGCTTTCCATCATGATTGATGCAGGTGCGAGAATTCTGGAAAGTGCGTGCGGTCCTTGCATTGGTATGGGACAGTCACCAAATTCCGGCGGTATCTCCCTGAGAACATTTAACCGTAATTTCTTGGGACGTTCAGGGACAAAGGACGGACAAATTTATCTGGTTTCTCCGGAATTAGCCGCTGTATCTGCAATCAATGGCTATCTCACCGACCCGAGAGAAATCGGCGAAATGCCAGAATTTGTACTGCCTGAAAAATTCACAGTTCATGATAACATGGTAGTCGCTCCTGCACCGGAATCCGAAATGGACAGCGTGGAAATTCTGAGAGGGCCGAACATCAAGCCTTATCCGGAAACAACCCCTCTGAAAGAATCCATTTCCGCCCCTGTTTCCCTGAAAGTCGGCGACAATATCACCACTGACCACATTATGCCGGCTGGTGCAAAGATTCTGCCCCTGCGTTCCAATATTCCCGAAATTTCCAAGCACTGCTTTACTGTATGTGATGAGGAATTCCCGACAAGAGCAAAGGAACTCGGCGAAAGTATCATTGTAGGCGGTTCGAACTATGGACAAGGCTCATCCCGTGAACATGCTGCATTAGCTCCGCTGTATCTGGGAATCAAGGCTGTACTGGTCAAGAGCTTTGCAAGAATTCACCGTGCAAACCTCGTGAATGCCGGAATTCTGCCCCTGACATTCGTCAATGAAAATGATTATGATGCAATCTCTCAGGGTGACGTGCTGGAATTGGCTGATATTCGTGCAAAGGTAGAGGCTGGCGAAACAGAGTTCACCGTTCTGAACAAAACAACCGGAAAGGAAATCCCTGTTCTCTGTGAACTCACCGGACGCACCAAGGATATTATGCTTGCTGGCGGTTTGCTGGATTATACAAGAGAAAACCTCAAATAATAATTGGTTCAGAGGGGGCTTGCTCCCTCTGAATGAAAAATAAAATTTAATACAGGAGGAAAATCCCATGGACAAAATTAAAATGTCAACTCCCCTTGTGGAGATGGACGGCGACGAAATGACCCGAATTCTCTGGAAGTGGATTAAAGAAATTCTCATTACCCCTTATGTGGAACTGAACACGGAATATTATGACCTCGGTCTTGAAAATCGTGAGAAGACAAAAGACCAAGTTACTTTTGATTCCGCTGAAGCTACCAAAAAATACGGTGTTGCTGTCAAGTGTGCAACCATCACCCCCAACGCCGCAAGAATGCCAGAATATCATCTTTCTGAAATGTGGAAATCTCCCAACGGTACAATCCGTGCCATTCTGGACGGTACTGTTTTCAGAACTCCGATTCTTGTCAAGGGCATTACTCCCTATATCCCCACATGGACAAAGCCCATCACCATCGCCCGTCATGCATACGGCGACGTTTACAAGAATACTGAAATGCAGGTTCACGGCGGTAAAGCTGAATTGGTTTACACTGATAAAGAGGGCAAGGAAATCCGTCAGCTGATTTATGATTTCAAGGATGAAAACGGCATTATTCAGGGTCTGCATAACCGTGACAACAGCATTGCCGGCTTTGCTCGTGCTTGCTTCAATTATGCACTCGACCAGAAACAGGATTTGTGGTTTGCAACAAAGGATACTATCTCTAAACAGTATGACCACAGATTCAAGGATATTTTTGCTGAAATTTTCGAAAATGAGTACAAGGCAAAATTCGAAGAGGCTGGTATTGAATATTTCTATACTTTGATTGATGATGCTGTTGCACGTGTCATTCGTTCCAACGGCGGATATATCTGGGCTTGCAAGAACTATGACGGTGATGTGATGTCTGATATGGTTTCGACTGCTTACGGCTCACTGGCTATGATGACTTCCGTGCTGGTATCTCCGACTGGAATTTATGAATATGAAGCCGCTCATGGAACAGTACAGCGTCATTATTACAAGTACCTCAAGGGTGAAGAGACTTCCACAAACTCCGTTGCAACGATTTTCGCATGGAGTGGCGCACTGCGCAAGCGTGGCGAACTCGACAACATTCCGGAATTGATGGCATATGCCGACAAACTCGAAAAGGCTACCATTCAGACCATTGAAGACGGTATTATGACAGGCGACCTTTATTTAATTTCCAAACTGGAAAACAAGAAAAAGGTCAATTCCCGTGAATTCTTGGATGAAATCAACAAGAGGCTTTCTAACTTGATGAATTAAGGTGAATATTTATGGCGAAACAGGCGATTTCAACTCCTGTCATCCGCCGTTTACCCCGATACTATCGCTTTTTGGGCGATTTAGAGCGTGAACATGTGGAGCGGATTTCTTCCCGTGAGCTGGCACAGCGAATGGGATTTTCCGCTTCACAAATCCGTCAGGACTTCAATTGTTTCGGCGGATTTGGTCAGCAGGGGTACGGCTATCATGTCAAGGAGCTGCGTGAGATGATTGGAAAAATTCTCGGTGTACAAGAGCATACCGGAGTCATTCTCATTGGGGCAGGGAATCTCGGAAAAGCCATTGCCGCACATGTTGACTTTGAAAAGCGTGGATGCAAGTTAATCGGCATTTTTGACAATAACCCCCTGATTCAGGGAACGTCAACAGCCAATTTACCGATTATGCCCATGGAATCATTACAAACATTCTGTGAGTTGCATTGCCCGCAAGTGGCAGTTCTCTGCATTCCCAAAGATGCCGCACAGCAATTGGCAGACCAGCTCATTGCACTGGGTATCAATGGTTTCTGGAATTTCAGCCACTTTGACCTGAGAATCAACAATCCTGATGTCATTGTCGAAAATGTGCATTTAGGTGACAGCCTGATGACTCTTGCCTATTGTATGCACCGGAACGAAGTGGAAACTTTATAAAAAAGGGGAGCAGAAATGCTCCCTTCTTTTTGTCATGTTTTCGGAAATGATGCAAAAGCAAAAGCCCTCTGCAACCGCAAGAGGGCTTTGAAATTGCTTGTTTCAAATCAAAGGTTCTGGAATTCAGAATTAGTCCTTCTTCTTCTTGGAAACCAGAGCTACGCCGCCGATAACTGCAACAGCTGCTGCTGCGCCTGCAATCGGGAGAACGTCGCCAACACCGGTCTTCGGAGAGCCGGAGCTTGTGCTGCTGCTCTTTGCAGTGGTGCTGTTGCTCTTGGTAGTTGTAGCAGCTTTGGTGTTGCTGCCGCTTGTGCCTGTACCGCTTGTTGCAGATGTAGAACCTGTACCTGTACCACCATCGACAATGCCACCACCGGTTGTGGTTGTTCCAGTAGCAGAACCGCTACCCTGAATCGGAGTGGTAGATGTTCCAGTAGCAACTGTGGGCTTAGCTGTACCTGTAGTAGTTGTCGTTGTAGTGGGCTTAGTTGTGGAAGTAGTTGTGGTAGGTCTTGTGGTAGATGTAGTTGTGGTAGGTCTTGTGGTAGATGTAGTTGTAGTAGTAGTTGTTGTTGTGGTTGTTGTAGTAGTGGTTGTAGTTGTGGTAGTTGTTGTTGTAGTTTCTTCAGTAGTAGTGCCTTCAATTTCAATCCAACCATCTTCGGCAACTACGAGATTGAGAGCTACATAATCCTGCGGTTCAAAGGTAACAGAACCAGTCAAAGTCTTACCTTCACCAGAGAAAGTATTCTTCCAGATTTCCTGAGAAGCCTTGCCGTCAGGTCTGGTAACACCACCGCTCAAGTATTCAATATCAAAGTGAGCCCCCGGAACAGCTTCAGCCTCCGGAACAGTTACATAGATAGCAGCCAAATTCATAGCCTTGAAAGTACCAGCTTCATACTGGCTTGCTGCTGCTGCACTGGGGCTTGTCTGTGCAAATGCATACCATGTCATGTTCTTTTCCTTAGAGCTGTCCTGTGCAGTCATCTTTACTGTCAGAGCCTCATTATCCCCAGGAACCATAGAAAGCAAGTCAGGGTCACAAATGGTTGTGTATGTGCAACGGTCATCAACATGAGTACCAAACTCAATTGCATTCAGCAGAGGAGTATCAACTCTAACATAAATTAATACACCTGCTTTTGCTTCGTCAACTGTTACTGTTCTCTGGTCAATAGTTACATTGACAGGCTTATCCTGTGTAATTGCGTTACCAGTCAAAGCTGGAAGAGATGCAGTCATTGTCAGAGCAGCCACAGAAGCCAAAATCTTCTTAAAGCTAATTGTCTTCATTTTCGTTCATTTCCTTTCAAATGATTATATATGCTGCCGCCGTACCGCACAGCACGGCGGCTCACATGCTTAATTGTAGGGACTTTCAAAAATTACTGATTGTCGGTAGGAAGAAGTCCAGCCTTTTCAGCAATTGTCTGAGAATACTTCGGATAAGGAGCAGTCAGGAGGACTTCAGGAATCCAATCGCAAGTACCATTTGCACCAGCCTTGGAAGCGTAAACCAGAATGTTTGCGGCATCGGTTGCATCCAGCTTAGAACCAGCAGTACCTACTTCTGTAATTCCGCTGTGAACACCTCTGTCCTTAGACTCGTCAGTGGTATCAGCGAGGAAGAATGCGAACTTATCCAGTGTTTCATCTTCCTGAGTGAAGATGTAAACATCATCACCAGCACCAGACCTTGCAGCATATTCCAGAACCTTAGCGGCATCTTCTGCGTTTGCTTCACCGTTCAGGTTAGCATCGCCCTTAACACCGATATAGATATCAGCAGTACCCTTTACCTGTTCGCCATTGTAGAATACCAACAGAGAAACCTTGTTGTAAGCTTCCTTGCGGTCATCGTAGATGTCCTTCGGGCTCAGACCAGCAACTTCGCCCTTACCAGCGATACCAAATGTGAACTTAGTAATATCCAAAGTTGCAACCTTGCCATTGTTGTCAGTTGCATAAGTCTTCGCAACGTCAATCAGCTGAGAGGGGTCAAATGCGTTCGGGTCATGTGCAAAGTAGAAGTTTTCTGTGGATACCAGCTCAATATTGATGCTGTCAACATCAATAGGGGTGCTTTCGCCTGTTTCCTGAGTTTCGCCAGTCTCACCAGTTTCATCAGTTGCGCCAGTTTCGCTGGTTTCACCAGTTTCATCAGTTGCGCCTGTTTCCTGAGTTTCATCAGTTGCACCAGTTTCCTGAGTTTCATCAGTTGCACCAGTTTCCTGAGTTTCATCAGTTGCACCAGTTTCCTGAGTTTCATCAGTTGCACCAGTTTCCTGAGTTTCATCAGTTGCACCAGTTTCCTGAGTTTCTTCTGTTGCATCAGTAGAAGCTGTTGTCTCTGTTACATCAGTAGAAGCAGTTGTTTCTGTTGCATCAG
>DGHF01000210.1 GCA_002392545.1 Ruminococcus sp. UBA3855 | reverse complement strand
CAGTGCAAATTGCATCAGTTTTCAGTAATTTGTACTGAGACTTACAGGGGAATTGTCCCCCATTAAAATATATTTTAGTTAATTACTCCCTGACTTTTCGCCAATTTTGCAAGCTCCATAAACTCAGCTCTGTAGCTGTCTTGAACATCAGTTTTTCCGCAGAGGTCAACAATCTGTTCATAGCTGGAAGTTCCAGCATAGCTTCTTTGCCCTACTAACATACCAAACTCTGTCACAGCAGATGCAAAGGCAAGATTTTTTCCCATTTGAGAAGTACGGCAATCAGTCGCCTTGATGGGGTACTCACGGAGTTGGCTGGTATCGTCGTCGGGAGCTTTGTAGCGCATGGAAATTGTCATCAGTTCAGATTCAATGGGGGTATCTTCGGAGGGCTGATACTTAAGTTCAATATTGCTGGTGGCAAGTTTCGCCTTGTCAGTCAGTACCAGTTCATACAAGGCGGTGACGGTATGCCCTGCGCCGATTTCGCCGGCATCAACAGAATCATCGTTGAAATCTTCTGCATTCAGTGTGCGGTTCTCGTAGCCAATCAAACGATAGCTTTCCACCATTTCGGGGTTAAATTCGGTTTGGAATTTCACATCTTTTGCGACTGTGAACAATGTACCGCCCATTTCACGGACAAGAACTTTCTGAGCTTCTAACAGGCTGTCAATGTAAGAATAATTTCCGTTTCCGTTGTCTGCGAGAGCTTCCAAGCGGTCATCTTTGAGGTTGCCTGTGCCAAAGCCCAAAACGGACAAATTCACACCAGTTTCACGCTTTTCTGTGATGAGCTGTTTCAATTCCTCTTCACTGGAAAGACCAACATTCAAATCGCCGTCAGTTGCCAGTAATACCCGATTGTTACCGCCTTCAATGAAGTACTTCTGTGCGATTTCGTAAGCCATCACAATGCCACGTTCTCCGGCAGTTGCACCGCCGGCAACCAGATTGTTGACAGCCTTTGAAATGGTTTCATAGTCATTGCCGGAAGCACCCTCTAAAACAACTTCTTCCTTTCCGGAATAGGTCACAATGGAAATTCTGTCGTCTGCGCTGAGCTGTTCCGCCAGCATATTGACCGCCTGCTGTGCAAGGGGTAATTTATCGCTGGAATACATCGAACCGCTGACATCAATCAGGAACACCAGATTCATGGGCGGACGGCTGGAGAGGTCTAATTTTTCCGCCTGCAATCCGACAAGGAATAATTGATTCTCACTGTTCCAAGGGCAGTCATACATTTCAGTTGTCACGGAGAACGGCGCACCGTCTGAGGGTTCGGGGTAGTCATAGTTGAAATAGTTAATCATTTCTTCCAGACGGACGGCATCAGGATTGACATATTCGCCGTTCTGAATCATCCGGCGCACATTCGCATAAGAGGCTGTGTCCACGTCTGCGGAGAATGTCGAAAGAGGGTTTTGCAATGTGTTCATGAAACCGCTTTCCACCACTCCATGATATTCCTCTTGATAGGGCGGTTCTGCGTAGCTACTTCCAGCCATGTCGGCACTGTCACTATATTCCGCTTCGGGGGCAATCATCTGGACGGACTGTCTGCCACTATTATCGGCATTATCCGCAGGGGCGGTGTAATTCAAAGCACCCTCTTTTGCTCCACAAGCTGTCATTAAGCCTGAAAGCATAGCGATGACCAAAGCCAGCGTGATAGATTTTTTCATAATAATTCCTCCTTGAAATTAAGCTTGCATATTGTCGAATTTGGTATATAATTCAATCAATGCATTGTAACCAGTCAGATACATTCTGTCATAGAAAAAGTCATCTTCTCCAATGCTGTCATATAAAAGCGGTTCTGAGCCGTCCTCATATTCGTCTGCGCCCTCTGTGATAGTGTGCCAGCCGTTGTGGTAGATAACCTGATAATCCTGTGTCAGTTCGATTTGCGGGGCGCATTCGTACGAAAGATTCCAGTTTTCAGAATCTTCATTCAGGTACAAGGGTAATACATAATCATGCCCGTTTACCAGTAAATACGGCGATTTTGTCGAAATAGTGAGCGTTTCCTCATTCCAGAGTTTTTCACGGATTTTTTCAGCTCCATATACATCATTGACCTGTGCAGTATAGAGAATTTCGCCTGTGGTAAGCTGTGAATGTCCTGTAATGAGAACTTCCACAAAGACTTGTGATTTTTTCAATACATCTTCTTCATTGAAATACTGTCCGTCTGCGTTCAATGGTGTGGTGTTAATATCGTCATTATCGGGGAAAGAATTATATTCATCATGAAATTCAAGGTCTGAATATTTTTTCATGCCCTCGGTATATTCCGCCGTGACAGAATCGGCAGTATCTGATTTTGCATTGTCTGCGGATTGGCTTGCACTTGCGGAATTTTCAGCCGGAGCGATTTCATCCGCCACATTGTCGGCACTGTCTCCATCATCTTCGGGGGAGTCTCCGGCATCATTGGCTTCATATGCCATTTCAGAATCAACAGCAGAGGAGCTGTCCGCCATGGGGGCTGTCATCATTTCGGTTTTGTTAGTACCAAGTTTCACAAGGCTTGCACCTGCCAGCACGAACATGAAACAAGCTGCCCCAGCCATGACCCTGTAAAAAGTATGCATCTTGATAACAGGCTTTTCAGGCTGAACCATAGGTTTTTGTTCGGGAAGCTGGGATTCAATTTTCTGCCAGAGAGCGTCTTTATCAGGAATATTCTGTTGCATTTCCTCACGACACCGCTTTTCTATCTCTTTTCTTGTCATGTCAAACGACCCTCCTTTGCAAGTTTCTGTAATTTGCCGATAGCGTTCCGGTATTTCCAAGCAACCGTGCCAAGCGGTTTTTTCAGAATGACAGCAATTTCACGGAATGTCAGTTCGGCGGAAATATGCATTCTCACAATGTCCTGTTCATCTTCGGAAAGCTGTGAGAGAATCGCACTTGCCTGCATATTGCTCAATACCGTATCTTCTGCGGTCTGATGTTCGGTCAGAGGTTCGCTGTTGACGGTTTCCGCATCTTCCACGGGCATTTCACGGGACTGCTTGCGGATGTAATCCACCGCCATATTTCGGGCAATCGTACTCAGCCAGCATTTATGCCCCTGTCCGGCACGGTATAAACTCGCACATTCCCATAGTTTCAGGAAAAATTCAGAGGTCAGGTCTTCTGCATCCTGATGATTTCGTACTTTCCCCAGAAACAGCCTGTAAATTTTATCTCCATAGGCATCATAAATCTTATGTAATGCGGTTTTGTCGCCTTGCTGAATCTCATTGATGGCTTTTTGAAATTCCGCATCTGTCATGTTTTAGCCTCCTTTTTGTCATATAATAAGGGGTATGGGGGAATTCTTGTGAAAAATCGGCTTGAATTTAAGAAAGTCGATTTTTTGCAAGCCTTACAAATTCCCCATTGAAATCACAACTTTCCCCCATGCCCCTTTTATCTTAATGGGGGACGTTGTGCCGGAAAGTCTCAGCACGTTTGCAGAAAATTAACGCAAACGCACTGAGGGCACAACTTTCCCCCATACCCCCTTTATCTTAATGGGGGACGTTGTGCCGGAAAGTCTCAGCACGTTTGCAGAAAATTAATGCAAACGCACTGAGGGCACAACTTTCCCCCATACCCCTTTATTTATCAATTTGCTATATATACGAATTTCGACAAGGGAATTTATGGGGCAATTCTGCACAAAGTTTCCTTGTTGAATTTAT
>DGHF01000028.1 GCA_002392545.1 Ruminococcus sp. UBA3855 | reverse complement strand
GGACATCCGCAAAAATTCTGACGATACAGGCAATATTCCCCTGAAAGTACAATAGAACGCTTGTAACCTTCTTTTTTCTTGAAATCTGACGGCAACCACGGCAAATCATATTTTTCCGCAAGTGCAAAGCCATCCTGATTGATGAATTCCACGTCTTTGTGTGGGCTTAATGTGAGAGTGGTTGCGAAATAATCCACATTGGCAGATTTGGCAGTCTTGACAGCTTCCTCTAAACGAAGATGAATGCATTTCTGACACCTTGCCCCCCGTTCGGGTTCGTCCGCCATTTCCGTGGCGAATGCAAGAAACCGTTCCGGCTCATAATTTCCTTCCAGAATTTCGACATTTCGGGGGAGTGGCATTTCTGAAACAAGCCGTTTCAGTTCATTCAGGCGGTATTGATATTCTGTTTCGGGGATGATATTGGGATTATAGAAAAACAGCGTAATTTCTGCATCTGCGGAAAGCCTTTCCAATACAGCACTCGAACACGGCGCACAACAGGCATGTAATAACACATGAGGAACAGAATCCGCCGACTGTAAAACCTGTTCCATTTCACGTTGGTAATTTCGCTTCTGCATCAGCTTTCATCTCCAAAGACTTCTTCCGGATTCATTACAACAGGGGCATCAGAAGTATCTCTTGATTTCAGAAATGCTTCGATTCCGTCACAAATACACTTTGCAGTTTCATCCAGATTGTCAATAATCCATTGAGATTGTTCTTCATTATCGTGAAAATCCACTTCCAGCAAACAGCAAGGATAACGATTATTCAGGATTTCGTACAAATCACGCTGATTCTGGTCTTTCAGCCCTCTGTCTTCCGTGGGAGTGAGTTCAGCGACACGGTTATAAATATTTTGTGCAAGGTCTTCACTGCCTTCAATTTCTGTGTTATAATAACATTCTGTTCCTGACCCCCCCGGTCCATCACTGCCGGAATTGCTGTGCAGTGCCACATACGCACCACAACCATAAGTATTTCCCTGCTTGACTTTTGCTTTGACGTTGTCGTCACGACTGCACATGTAAACCGTGTAACCGTCCGCCTGTAACAGCATCGAAACACGGTTGGCGAGGTCAAACATCACCTGTTCTTCTGAAATCGTCGGGTCGCAGGCATACTCATTATTTTCTTGCGTGGACGGGCTGAGAAATACCGCCATGGAATTATCTACTACAGCCGGAGTTGTTTCAGCTTCTTGTGTTGCTTCCGTGGTTACAATGCTAGCCGGCGCAACATTTTCCTGAGTTTCGGCAGTATTTCCAGATTCGGCAGGCTCTTTGTTTTTTCCACATGATTTTAATGCACTTACAAGCAGGACAATTAAAATAATCAGTATCGCCAATGCACCGAAAATTCTGTCCCATCTTGCCCTGCGCATGAGATTTTGTCCTTTTCTGTTCGCCATAGCTTGTCTCCTCGCTTCGTGCAGATTTTCCGAAATTGGGGCAATTTCCATATCTTGACGGAAACGTCCGGAAACCACCCATGATACTCTAATTATACAACACCATATTGATTTTGTCAACAGGGTAATTTCAAGAAAATCGTCAAATGTTTCAATTTTGATGCAGTGCCTTGTAAATCTCCTGACGAGGAATTCCTGTTTCCTTTGCGGAAAGTTTACAAGCCATTGTAGGTGACATTCCCTGTTCAAGGTAAGAATTCGCCAATTTGACAGCATCATCAAGGGAAATTTCCTGCTGTTCGGGAGTTGCACCATCCAAAACAAGCACAAACTCTCCACGGGGTTCATGTTCCTGATAATAACTGACAGCTTCTGTTAAGGTCATGCGTAAAACTTCTTCATGAATTTTGGTCAATTCCCGACAAAACGAAATCACTCGGTTTCCATCAAGCACTTTCGCCAAGTCTTCAAGGGTCTTGCAAAGTTTGTGAGGGGCTTCATAGAGAACACACGTTTTTTGTTCGTGAGCCAATTCCTGAATGATGTCATTTCTTTCTTTTTTGTAGTGGTTTCCAGTCGGGAGAAAGCCGTAAAATACAAATCTTGCTGTACTTCCCCCACATACTGACAATGCTGTGATAACGGCACTTGCCCCCGGAACAGATTCCACACGAATCCCCTTTTCACGGCAGATTTTCACCAACCTTTCCCCAGGGTCAGAAATACATGGCATTCCGGCATCTGTCACGACTGCGCAGTTTTCGCCGTTCTGAATGCGGTCAGCAATTTCTTCAAATACGGCTGGAGTGCTGTGTTCATTGCAGGATGTCAATTTTGTGTGCAAGTCGAAATGTGTCAATAATTTTCGGGTAACTCTGGTATCTTCCGCAGCGATAAAATCCACCTCTTCCAGAATCCGCAGTTGACGGAGGGTAATGTCTTCCAGATTTCCGATAGGTGTACCAGTGACATAAAGAATTCCGCTCATTATTTTCCATCCTTTCCGTTTGTATAGAGTGCATCAGCTTCGGGGGTCAATTTTCCATTTTCGTACATGATAAAGGGCTTTTCCATCTGCAAGAAGGCATTACCGCCCTTTCGCCCCTCTAACAAGAATAACCATGGTCTGTCTTTGGCATTTTTCGAGACAAATTGTAATCGTTTGGGTTCAATGCCGTTTTCACGCATGGAACAAATATAATCCGGCAGTCGTTCAGGTCTTCCGCAAATACAAAGCCTTCCGGCAAATTTCAATAATTTTTCCGCCGATTGACATACATCAGAGGGAGTGCAGAAAATGCCATGTCTTGCGATTCTCTGCGAATCGTTGGAAGCTTCAAAGCCTGAACCAGTCGGCTGATACGGCGGATTACATAGCACTAAATCCACCCCATGCGACGGCGCATTCTCCCATAATTCCCGCAAATCCGCACAAATGGGAATGATATTTTCAGCTTGACTTGCTGTAATGCCTTGTTTCAGCTGTGCAATGGCATTTTCCTGAATATCAAGGGCATAAATCAATTTCGGCGGTCTGTGCTTCTGCATGAGGAGCGGAATAATTCCGCACCCCGTCCCGAATTCAACAGCAATGTCTTTTTCTTTATACCGTGAAAAATTCGTCAGCAAAAAAGCATCTGTTCCAAAACGGTGTTCTTCCGAGGTGTAGACAGTAATTCCGTTTCCGATAGGTTCAGCTTTCATGAGGGAATGCTCCTTTCTGGTTATTTCTTTTTGAGACAGTTTTCCTGATAATCCATCAGCATTTTGAGAATTTCGGGCTGATTCTCTGCATATTCAAGGAAACGCTTGATATTTCGGGTAGTCAGCATCTCCTGTTTATCAAGGACTTTCTGAATTGTGGGAATATCTTCCTTGTCAATAAGCATCCGGAACATTTTCGCAAAGTTCTTTTTCACATAAGCATCCGCACCGCTGATACCTGCGAAATACATCCGCCAAATTAAGGTATATTTCGCCTCGTGGTTCATCTGCCAGCTGTAATCATGATATAATACAAGATAGCTTGCTTCATGGTCGCCCTCAGTCGGATAAAATGAGAAAATGCCGTCTTTTCCCTGCATATGAATGCAAGTCGTATCTGCAAATTCCGGAGAACGTGGGAACTGCACCTTTTCAGAAATTGTCACTTCTGAAAGTGCATTCGTTCTGCGGAATGCACTTCCCCCAATCAATGTTACAGAATCAGGAATTTCCAATTCTTTCAGATGCACACACCACGCAAAGGCGAAACTCCCGATTTCCTGCAATGTTTCCGGCAAGTGCAATGTCGTTTTTGAATACGGACAATATAATATTTTGGTGCAATTCTTGTCATATAGTACGTTGTCAATGGTAGTAAAATAGGGATTCTGTTCATCAACTGTAAATTCCGTCAGACGTTTACAGGCTGAAAAAGTAGCATTCCCAATATCCTTGACACTTGCCGGAATATGAATCTTTTCCAGCTGCGTACACCAAAGAAACGCACTTGCACCGATTTCCTCTAATCCCTCTGAAAACGTCACTTTTTCCAAAGCGTAGCAGTCACGGAACGCACCTTCTCCAATAGACTTGACACTTGGCGGAATGTTGATTTCTTTCAGGTTTTTGCATTCGAAAAATGTAGATTG
>DGHF01000217.1 GCA_002392545.1 Ruminococcus sp. UBA3855 | reverse complement strand
ACTGAAACAAGTTCCGCTATTGTGAAGGATGTTCAGGAAACTGGTACAACTACTACTCTTGCATATTTCATCGGTGGCAATGATGACAAAAACCAGAATAATGGCAGTCAGCAAACTGTTGTTCTCACAAATGGAAGAAATACTGTTAATACTATCGCTACTGAAAGCGACAGTGACAGCTTGATTAAGATTACCAAGAGCAATACCAAGTCTAGCAATAATTCTAATTCTTCTGGTTCTAAGTCTTCAAGCTCTGGTTCTTCTTCCAGTTCTTCCGGTTCTTCTTCCAGCTCCAGCAAGTCTGGTAGTTCCAGCTCAAGTTCTTCTCCTCAAACTGGTTCTTCTGAATTTCCTGTAACAGTGACTGTTCTTGCAATTTCTATGCTTGCAATGGCTGTCAGCCGTAGAAGAAAGAAGTAATTCATTCCACTGTTGCATATTGCTGGAAAATCCGTCAAATGACAAAAAGACTGCTGTGCTAATTGGTACAGCAGTCTTTTTTTCAGACTATGTTATTTTGAGCATGAAAAATCCGGCACACGCTCATTTTACAGCGTATGCCGGAATTTTTTTGATATTGTGAGTTTTCAGGAATTAACCTAAAACAATGGAAATTTCGTTGACATCCTGAAGGTCAGAAGCGTTGATATATGCGCCGTTCATCTTCTTACCATTGAGAGTAATTTCACGGACACCGCTTTCAACGTGATTCGGGTTCTGTACGTCAATATTGAGAACCTTGCCACGGAATACCTTTTTCATCTTAAAGCCGTCCCACGCTGACGGAATGGAAGGAACAATCCTGATACCATCTGCATCCGGACGAATACCGCAGATACCCTCTGTACAGCCGACCATTACCGTGGATGCTGTACCTGTCAGCCAATGCACATGACTGCGCCCTTCAAACGGTGAAGCCTTCGATTCTGTAAACTGTCCATGAACATAGGGTTCCATCACACGGATTTCTGCCTTGTCATTCATGGCAGCCGGAGCAGATTCCATGAAATATTCAAATGCTCTGTCACCATGACCAAGCAAGCCCTCTGCCAAAATCAACCAACCTTGTGACTGTGAGAAAATACCGCCGTTTTCTTTTGTATCAGCGTTGAAAATGTGCATCAGTGCACCGTCAAAATAGTGTTCTTTATAAGGCGGTTCGAGGAGTTTTGCACCGTAGGGAGTATTCAGAATGCTGTGGACACTTTCCATCGCTGTATTTTCCTGCTTTTTTGTGCCGAACTTGGAAATAACAGCCCAGCTTTGCGGATTCAGCCACATATTTGCTTCGGGGTCGTTCTTTGCGCCTACACGAACGCCATCTTCACGAATGCCACGAATGAAACGGTCTTCGTCCCAGCACTGGTCAAGGGCATCTGTCAATTTTTCGATTTCGTTGTCGAGCTGTGCCACATATACAATGTCGTCACGGTCAGCGGCGAAATCACGCATCACGCTCAATGCATAATACAGCTGGAATGCGACAAATGTGGATTCACCCTTTGCACCTAAACGCAGGCAGTCGTTCCAGTCGGCATGAAGTCCGGCGGGCATGTTATGGTCTCCCATGTGATTCAGAGAGAATTCAATTGCTTTCTTGAGATGGTCGTAAACAGTCGCTTTTCCGCCGTTTGCGTAAACAATCTTTTCATTCAGGAATTTTTTATTTCCGCTTTCGCCGATGTACTTGACAATCGTCGGGAACAGCCACAATGCATCATCTGCACGATAGGACGGATGACCTGTTTCCTTGACATATTCGGGGTCATCCGGTGTGTTTTCGTGACCTGCATTGTGATTGAATTTTACCAGAGGCAGACCACCGCCATTATTGACCTGTGCGGACAGCATGAAACGGATTTTCTCTAATGCCATTTCGGGGTCAAGGTGGATGATACCTTGAATATCCTGAACAGTATCACGATAACCGTAGCCGTTACGCAGACCACAATATATAAATGATGCTGCTCTTGACCAGATAAACGTGATAAAGCACTGGTATGCATTCCATACGTTAATCATGTTGTTAAATTCTTCGGACGGAGTTTCTACTTCAAAGTTTTCGAGTTTTCCGTGCCAGTAGGATTTCAGGGCGGTGAGTTCTTCATCAACGACTCCGGCTTTTTCATAATGTGCCATGATTTCAGCTGATTCTGCATCATTTTTCTGTCCCAGCAGGTAAATCAATTCTTTTGTTTCGCCAGCTTGCAAAGTAATTTCGTTGCGCAGAGCACCACATGCATTGGAATTGAAATTCATGGAGTCATCACACTGCCCCTCTTCTACCATGATGGGGTTGCTGTATGTCCGGTAAGAACCAATGAACTTTTCAAGGCTTCCGCATCCGTCTGCAACTTCTCCGCCGACAACACCAAAGAAACGTTCCTTATGGTTTGAACCTGTTGCATCTCTTCCAGAATTTTCGTTGATATGCTGGAGAATCTTGTTGCCCTTTCTCTCTGTGCGAGTGATGAAAAGGGTATACTGCAAGTTTACTTGGTCTTGCTCATAGTTGTTGTCATTGGTGAATTCAATGAAACCATATGCAGAAAGTTTTCTTTCCTTGTCGCTGGCATTGGTAATCTTAATGCGCCATACTTCATAGGTTTGACCAGCAGGAACATAATAAGTCGTTTCTGTCTGGATTCCAGCATATTCGGAAGTCATGACAGAATATGCTGTGCCGTGACGGCATTCACTTTTATAGCTGTCAAGGGGTTTGCCAACCGGCTGCCATGTGGCTGACCAGTAGTCACCATTTTCAGCATCACGCAGATAAATATATCTACCCGGTAATGCCATTGTGGAATTAAAGCGGAAACGTGCAATTCTGCCGTTCGCTCCGGACTGTACAAAACTGTATCCAGCTGCATTATTGGAAACGATTGCACCATATTCCGGCGAGCCGAGGTAATTCACCCACGGTGCAGGGGTATCAGGTCTGGTGATAACATATTCCTTGTTTGCAAGGTCAAAGTATCCGTACTTCATAGGTATTCCTCTCCTTTTTATTGGGATTCTGAAAATATTAGAGTGCATATACACCTGCTTCTATTGTAACATAATGTCAGAATTTTTGCAAGAGCATTTGCAAAAAAATATGAAAAATTATCATAAAAATTCATGTTCTTCCATTCATTGCCACAATTTTCGCATATGCATATGCACTCAGGGGAAATATTCTTTCAGGGCGGGCTTTATTTAGATTACGCTCTGAATATGGTACTTCTGCTGAAAGCGTTCGAAATTGTCGTTGAAATTCTTGTTTCCAAATTTTACTTTATTCAAATAGTCATGAGTTTCAAACATGCCGTGAGAGGTTTCAATAACGGATACTGCAATATTGGAGCAGTGGTCGGAAACTCTCTCATAGTCGTTCAGAATGTCCGCAAGCACAAAGCCCATTTCAATGGTACATGTTCCCTTTTGCAGTCGCTTGACATGGTTCGCCTTGATGTCTCTGGTCAGATAGTCAATAACCTGTTCGAGGGGTTCAATGTTGGCGGCATCTGTCTGATTGAGGGAGATGTATACATTATAAGTATTCTCAAGGATTTCCTGAATGGCGGTTGTGAGAATGTGCATTTCTTTCTGTGCGTTTTCGGAGAAACTCAAACCGCCGTCATAAATTTCCTTTGCACTTTGAGCGATATTGATGGCATGGTCTCCAAGCCGTTCAAAGTCTCCGATTGCACGGAGGACACGAGAAGAAATCTGGCTGTCATGTTCGGAAAGTGCCTTTGTATTTAACTGTACGAGGGTTGAACCAATTCTGTCCTCATAGTTGTCAAGTTTGTCTTCGTTCTTGTATACTTTCTTGACGGTTTTTTCGTCGTAGTCTGTCAAAAGGGAAATACTCATCAATACCGTTTCTTTGGCAAGGAGTGCCATTCTTCTGGATGCTTCGTCACATTCTGCAACTGCAACGGAAGGAGTGGTCAGCAGTCTCTTGTCAAGCAGGGTATGCTGAGGCTTTTTCGGCTTCTCTTCTTCTTCCTCTTTGTCGGGGAGAATCAGGTTTGCAATCTTTTCCAGTCCCTTCGAGAACGGCAACAGCAAAATCGTTGTCAGAACGTTGAATACTGTGTGTACAATTGCAATTCCTACGGAATTGATAATCCATTTCGAGAATGCAAATCCAATTGTCATATCCAGAATTTCATAAACTGTCAGGAATATCACTGTACCAATGATATTGAATGCAATGTGAATAATACCAACTTTTTTTGCGTTTCTGTTTACTCCAAAGCTGGAAATCAGGGCTGTTACACAAGTACCAATATTTTGACCCATAATAATCGGGATTGCCATTCCAAATGTGATTGTTCCGGTATTTTCTGCCAATGTCTGGAGAATGCCGATAGAAGCGGCGGAACTCTGGATGATGCCTGTTACCACTGTGCCAACCAGTACACCCAACAGCGGATTGTCAAACTTCAATAACAACTGCTGGAACTGTTCTGAATCTTTCAACGGTTCTACGGCATCCTTCATCAGTACCATGCCATACATCAGAACCGCAAATCCTACTAAACAGCTTCCAATGTCCTTTTTCCGGCTGTTTCCGTCACTTTTGGACATCATCATGATTGCACCCACCAGCGCAAATATCAAGGAGAAATATTCCGGATTCAACAGCGATAACCATAATGGTCCGTCGGTGTCTACTCCCATTAAACAGAGTAACCATGTTGTGAACGTCGTACCAATGTTTGCACCAAGGATAACTACGACTGTCTGACTGACTTCCATTACCCCACAATTGACAAGCCCTACCAGCATAACTGTCAATGATGAGGAAGACTGCAACACAATTGTAATTCCTGTGCCAAGCAGTAAACTGAAAAACCAGTTCGATGTTAATTTTTTCAGTGCCTGTTCCATTTTTCCGCCTGCCATTTTCTCTAAGCCGGATGACATCACATTCATGCCGTAGAGAAAGAACGCAAGCCCTCCGATGACCATTATCACCGCAAGAACAATGTCTTTTACCTCCATAAAAAACCACCCTCCATGAGTGTCAGCTTCTGCGACCCCATTGTATATTTTACATCTATTATAAAAGAGAAAACTTAAAATAACGTTGAGAAATTTCCGTTTTCTCTGGGTTTGTGTTCTATTTCTATCATAACAGAGGAATATCAAATATGATAGCACTTTTATGTTAAATCCATGTTAAATTCCGGAAACGCTTGTTTTTGTTTTAGATTACGCATGTCCTTGTAGCGTGTACAGTAGTATTTACCAAAAGAACAATTTTCAAACCTGAAAAATTTGTACTGATTTCCAATTGATTTTTGCTTGAAAATGGAATATAATATGTAATGTAGTATATTTTTTATAAAGGAGTATCACCATGGGAATCAAAGTAGTAAAATTCGGTGGCAGTAGTCTTGCTGATGCAAACCAAATCAAAAAAGCTGCCACAATTATAAAGAGCGATGCGGAACGCCGTTATGTCGTGCCCTCTGCCCCCGGTAAGCGTTTTTCTGATGATATTAAAGTCACAGATATGCTGTATGCTTGTTACGAAAAAGCTAGCCTCGGAGAAAATTTCTCCGAAGATTTCGCAAAAATTATGAGTCGTTACAATGAAATCATTGCAGATTTGGGGATTGACCTTTCTCTTGATGAACAATTCGACAAAATCCGTGCAAATCTGGCAACTGCTGGTCGTGAATATGCTGCAAGCCGTGGCGAATATCTGAACGGCATTGTCATTGCAAAATACCTTGGTTATGAGTTTGTCGATGCCGCTGAGGTTATTGTGTTCAGTGACGAAGGCGTTATGATGCGTCGTGAAACAAGAGCAAAACTCCGTGAACGTCTCGCAGGGATTGAGCGTGCTGTCATTCCGGGGTTCTATGGAAAATCTCTGAGCGGTGTCATCCGTACATTTTCAAGAGGTGGTTCAGATGTCACCGGTTCTTTAGTTGCCCGTGCAGTGCGTGCTTCTGTTTATGAAAACTGGACGGACGTTTCCGGAATTCTTGTCGCTGACCCCAGAGTCGTTGACAGTCCGATTGTGATTCCAGTTATTACCTATAAGGAATTGAGAGAATTGTCTTATATGGGTTTCTCTGTTCTGCATGAAGATGCCATTTTCCCTGTTCGTACTGCTGGAATTCCAATCAATATCAGAAATACCAATTCCCCTGAAGATGCTGGTACTATGATTGTTCCTGACAGTGACACTGACGGAGATGTTGCTACTCGTACTATTACCGGAATCGCTGGTAAAAAAGGCTTCTGTGCTATTAACATGGAAAAAGGTATGATGAATAGTGAAGTTGGCTTTGTCCGTGATGTTCTGAATGTGTTTGCTGACCTTGGTATCAATGTAGAACATATGCCCTCTGGTATTGATACCCTTTCCATCATTGCAGATGCTTCCTCTCTGGAAGGCAAGCAGGAACAGCTCCTTTCTGCACTGCGCAGAGCTGTCAACCCTGATGTTCTCGAATTTGAGCCGGAAATTGCTATGCTCGCTGTAGTTGGTCGTGGCATGAGAAAAACACGTGGTACTGCTGCAAGAATTTTCGCTTCCCTCGCTCATGGCAGAATCAATGTCAAGATGATTGACCAAGGGTCTTCGGAATTAAATGTCATTGTTGGCGTTCACGAAAATGACCTCCATCAGGCTATCCGCTGTATTTATGATGCATTCATCTCCTCTACTCTGTAATGAAATGATATTGCTATCTAAAAAGAGAGTGACCGCCGAAACGGTCACTCTTTTTGATTATAATTTGAATTTTGCCATGGGGTCAGAATAGCCGATTTTATCCGCTTTGTAATTCATCAGCAGAACCTGAATTTCAAAGTGTCCGTTGTCAATGGCATAATTGATATGTTTGTCAACGTTGCGTTTTGTCAGGAATTTTCCGGAATTGATAATTGCTGTTACCGCCTCTACATCATCATGGTCAATCAGGTACTTGAACATTTTTGCAAAGTTTTTCTTGATGTAGGCATTGAGTGTTTCATCTTCATGCTGATTTCTGAGAATGGAAGCAAGCACAGCATACTTGACATCATGATTCATTTTGACAGAGAAATCACGGTTGAATACCATGTGAATAATTTCATCTGAAGAAACATCACCTGTATTCGCCATTGAGAATGTCACACCATGAATCGTCGCAGAAGTCAGGCTTTTACACCATGCAAACGCATTCTCTTCAATGCTTGTCACGCTGTCGGGGATGGTCACAGAGGTCAGGCTTGAACAGTCCCGAAACGCATTCTCTCCAATGCTTGTCACTCTGTTAGAAATGATAATATTTTTGATAGGATTCTTCAAAAATATAGTTGTGAAATGATTCACTGCATATTGTGGAATGGTGACAGAGGTCAGGCTCGAACATCCATAAAATGCACGCTCTCCAATGCGTGTCACGCTGTCGGGAATCGTCACAGAAGGCAGGCTTGAACAGTCACAAAACGCACTATTTTCAATGCTCGTCACGCTGTTGCCAATCGTCACAGAGGTCAGGTTTTTACAGTCACAAAACGCCTTAGCTCCAATGCTTGTCACACTATCGGGAATCGTCACAGAGGTCAGGCTTGAACAGTTCCGAAACGCATCCTCTCCAATGCTTGTCACGCTGTCAGAAATGATGACATTTTTAATAGCACTTCCCCAAAATATGGTTTGGAAATGGTTTACTGCATATTGTGGAATGGTGACAGAGGTCAGGCTTTCACACATTGCAAACGCATACCCTCCAATGCTTGTCACGCAGTCGGGAATTGTCACAGAGGTCAGGCTTGAACATTCATAAAATGCCCTCTCTCCAATGCTTGTCACGCTGTCGGGAATCGTCACAGAAGTCAGGCTTGAACATCCATAAAATGCACTCGCTCCAATGCTTGTTACGCTATCAGAAATGATGATATTTTTAATAGCACTTCCCACAAATATGGTTTTGAAATGGTTTACTGCATATTGTGGAATGGTGACAGAGGTCAGGTTTTCACATTCACGAAATGCCCCTTCTTCAATGCTTGTCACGCTATCAGGAATCGTCACAGAGGTCAGGCTTGAACAGTTTCCAAATGCACTCTTTCCAATGCTAGTCACGTTGTCGGGAATCGTCACAGAGGTCAGGCTTTTACACGATGCAAACACCATATATCCAATGCTAGTCACGCTGTCGGGAATCGTCACAGAGGTCAGGCTTTCACATCCATAAAACGCACCTTTTCCAATGCTAGTCACGCTGTCGGGAAGCGTCACAGAGGTCAGGCTTTTACACGATGCAAACACCATATATCCAATGCTAGTCACGCTGTCGGGAATCGTCACAGAGGTCAGGCTTTCACATCCATAAAACGCACCTTTTCCAATGCTTGTCACGCTGTCGGGAATCGTCACAGAGGTCAGGCTTGAACAGCCATAAAACACACCATATTCAATGCTTGTCACGCTGTCGGGAATCGTCACAGAGGTCAGGCTTGAACAGCTTTTAAACGCACTATTTCCAATGCTTGTCACGCTGTCGGGAATGACAACCGCACCGCCTGAACCCTGATATTTTTTCAAGACACCTTTTTCAATGACAAAATCATTCATACAAATTCCTCCGTTCATATAAATTTTATCGGGCTGAAATCTCTTTATTTCCTTTATTCTACCAAAATTTTGATGATTTGTCAATCTTCAAAATTGAAATTGTTTCGTTTTCAGCCCTTTTGCTGAAAAAACAGCAGGCTTTTGTTAAAATTGCCCTATTTTATTTCCATGGAAAACATTGTTCATTGACATTTTATACAAATTGTGCTATCATATTATTACAACAATACCAGAAAGGAGTTTTCTTTCATGAAAATGTCAAAAACAATTGCTGTGTTTAGTGCTGTCGTGATGGCAATGTCTGCGACTGTCACGCTTAATCAGTCAGTTTCCGCTGGGGAGGATTTCGGGAGCTATGCGGACGAAGTCGTTTCCCTCGTGAATGCGGAGCGTGCTTCTGTCGGGCTTCAACCGCTGGAGGCTGTGCCTGTTCTCAATGACGTTGCAACGATGCGTTCCCAAGAAATTACCCGCTCTTTCTCCCACACCAGACCAGACGGGCGGAGCTGTTCAACCGCTCTTGATGACTATGGGGTCAAATGGATGACTTCCGGCGAAAATATCGCTTATGGCTATGATTCTCCTGAATCTGTTGTCAATGGCTGGATGAATTCTGAGGGTCATCGTGCTAATATCCTGAATCAAAATTTTGAATATATCGGTGTCGGGGTTGTGGAATATGGCGGTCTGCTCTACTGGACTCAGACTTTCACTGGTGGTAGTCAGTTCGATAATGCCTATACTCCTGAAACTGTTGCTCCTGTTCAGAATGATTCCCCCTGTGTCGGTGAGAATTGCCAGCCTGTTACCGCTTCGCCCTCTGCTCCCTGTGTCGGGGAAAATTGCAACCCTGTCTACAATTCTTCCCTCTGTGTTGGGGAAAATTGCATTCCCTTTACATTTACTTCCGATTGCGTCGGTGAAAATTGTCCTGCTTCGGTTTTTGCCTCTCTCTCCAACTGCCTGAAAAATTCTCCTGCTTGCTTCACACTCCCTGCCTGTGGTAACGATTCCGGTCAGTGTCCTTTGAATCAGCTCGCTGGTCTGTTCTCCTGCCACTGATGATATTTCTTTCTTCCATAATGATGTACTGCCGGATTTTTCGTCCGGCGGTACATTGATTATTATATCTTTATTTAACTAATTATATTTTACTCCAATTTTGATTTTTTTGATTTTGGCGATATATCGATTATTTTAGTCTTCTTCTCTTCTGCTTTTTACTCAGTGAAAATTTTTTAGGAAATTTTGAAAAAACCCTTGACAAATCCATCAAAGTGTGATATAATAAATGAGTCGTCAGGAGTGTGGCGGTTCTTAGTTCACGAAATCGAGTTCCTCCTGTTTGTAGTTTCTGTTTCATAACGCGGGATGGAGCAGATGGTAGCTCGTCGGGCTCATAACCCGAAGGTCGTAGGTT
>DGHF01000246.1 GCA_002392545.1 Ruminococcus sp. UBA3855 | reverse complement strand
CAATTGTCACAGCTATTCATGACACGGCAGTTTCCATTTTTACAGCAGTCAGGGATTTCATCACCAATATTTTCACAGCGGTGTATGATTTCTTTGCGACTATCTTCAATGCGATTTATGCGACAATCTCGACAATTATTAACAGAATTTATATCACTATTGTTAATGTATGGACTGCTGTCTACGAAACTATCAAACCTTTGCTGGATGCATTTGCTTATCTTTTTGATACGATTTTTCAGGCAATTCAGATTCTCACAGCAAGGGCTATGGACTGGATTTCAGAGAAAATTTCGGCAGTCTGGAATGCGATTGTTGGCTTTATTACGCCAATTCTGGAAGGTATCAAAAATACATTTGAAACTGTCTGGAATGGTATTGCTGATGCAATTTCTGCTGTTCTCGATGCGATTCATAATGTTATCACAACTGTGTGGAATGCTGTTTCCGGTTTCATTTCGGAAGTTCTGAACACTATCTGGAACTTCATTGTGACAGCTTGGAACAATTATGTCAACACCATCACAACGGTTCTGAATGCCATCTGGAATGTAGTTTCTACAGTCTGGAACACGATTTCAGGCTTTATTTCGCAGATTTTAAACGCTGTCTTTACGGTTATTTCAAATGTATGGAACAGCATCAGCACGGCAGTTTCCAATGTACTGAATGCAATTTTCATGGCTGTATCTTCGATTTGGAACAACATCAAAGCTACAATCGAAAACGTAATGACTGTCATCCAAACGACCGTTTCGGCTATCTGGGAAAACATCAAATCAGCAATTTCAAGCACGATTACAGGCATCAAAGACACTATCGTGAACGGCTTCAATGTTGCTGTGGATTTTGTGAAAAATCTCGCAGGTGAGGCATGGCAGTGGGGTGCTGATATCATTGATAATATCGTGAACGGCATCAGAAACTGTATCGGAAATGTCGCTGATGCGGTGACGGGCGTTGCCGATACTATCAGAGAATTTCTGCATTTTTCCGTGCCAGACAAAGGACCTCTGACAGATTTCGAGAGCTGGATGCCCGATTTTATGCAGGGCTTGGCTGATGGTATCACGAGCAGTCAGGGCATTGTGGAAGAAACGCTGATTCAGTTCACAACCTCTGTCATGGAGAAAATTAAAGAAGCTCTGGCACAGGCTTGGGAAGTGATTTCTGAAAGCGTTAAAAACTTCATGGAAATCATTTTCACAACAATTACTGATGTCTGGAATCAGGCAGGTGCGACAATCAGAACGGCTCTTGAAAATATCAGAAATATTGTCGCTGAAAGCTGGACGGGCATTTCTGAAATTATCAGCTCGGCTCTTTCCGGAGTGCAGGCTTGTGTTACTTCCATCTGGGCTGCTGTCAGTGAAATTATTTTGTCTGCACAGAATAATATTTCTTCTCAGACTTTAACGGTTTGGAACGGCATTTTTTCAGCAATTTCGCAGAGTTTAAGCAATATTCAGAAAACTGTCAATGTGGTCTGGACGACAATCAATTCACTGACGAACAGCACTTGGAAATCCGTCACTGATACAATTTCTAAAAATTTGTCTTCCATTCAGAAGAACTTAACTTCTGTGCTGAATGCTGTCAAAAGCCTGACGGACAAAACGCTGAAAGCGATTTATTCGGCTGTCAATTCCAGCATGAATGATATTTCCAATCTTACCTCGAAATCGCTGAAATCCGTACAGTCCAATATTACAGAAGTATTGAAAACCATACAATCATTTATCACAGCAACTTATACATCAATTAAAAACGAGACTAAAGATTCGTGGGACAGCATCAGCAGAATGATTTCTGACATCCTGAACGCAGTTAAAAATAACATTTCATCATCGTGGAATGAATCAAAAAACACTATTTCTAATATCAATAATGCCATTAAAAATTCTGTTCTTGAAATCTGGGAGAATATGAAAAACGGTATCAATGACAAAGTGTGGGCTGTGCATGATAAAGTCCGTGATGCAATGAATGCCATTCAGGAGAGAGTCATCGAAAAGGTCAATTCTTCGTGGGGCTGGGGTCGTGACTTCATGCAGAACCTTGCGAACGGTGTTGACAATAAATTCTGGGATGCACACGATAAAGTCCGTGATGCGATGAATTACATTCACACCCGTGTGAAGGAAAAAGTAGACTCTTCATGGTGGTGGGGGCATGACCTGATGCAGAACCTCGCCAACGGCATTAACTGGATGTACTGGGATGTTGTGAATGCTGCCGCCAATGTTGCCAACGGAATCTGGGAGTATCTGCACTTCACTGTTCCCGAAAAAGGTCCTCTTGCGACTTTTGAAAGCTGGATGCCGGACTTCATGCAGGGGCTTGCTGACGGAATTTCTGACAGCCAGTATCTTGTGGAAGAAGCAGTCGTTTATTTTACAGATTCAATTGCTGAAAAACTGCGTGAACCGATAGTTTTTGTGTTTGAGGACATCGGCGGAATCATCATGGATTCTATGAAATTTGTTTTCACAACAGTGGAAACTGTCTGGAATCAGACCGGCACAGCAGTCGGAACAGCCCTTGAAAATATCAGGAAAACAACAGATGATGCATGGAATAGCGTTTCAGAAAATGTCGGCAATGTATCCGAAAACTTAAAAATTACAATTAAAAATGCATGGCAGAATATTTCTGACACTATTGACAGTATGATGGACAAAGTCAAAAATTCTGTCTTTGACATCTGGAACAATATCAGCAGCGGCACAAGTGAAAAAATCCAGACCGTCCGTGACAAAGTGCAGGAAGCTGTGAACGGTATTCATAACAGTGTTATGGATAAAGTTAATTCTTCATGGGGCTGGGGTCGTGACCTGATGCAGAATCTCGTCAACGGCATCAACTGGATGTACTGGGATGTTGTGAATGCTGTCGCTGATGTTGCAAATGCCATCTGGGAATATCTGCATTTTTCCGTGCCTGAGAAAGGACCTCTGGCAGAATTTGAAAGCTGGATGCCTGATTTCATGGAAGGTCTGGCAAAAGGTATCAGACAGAATCAGAAAGTGGTCGAAAAAGCCGTCAAGGGTGTTGCTGATGCAATGACGCTCACACTGGACAGCGATTTGAATTATACATTAAATAACAGTGCGGCTCTGCTCCGTGGCGAAACACAGCCTGCGGCAGTTGTCAATAACTACTATTCTACTGACAACAGCAAGACCATTCACCAGACGAACAATTCTCCGAAAGCACAGTCAAGGCTGGAAATTTACCGCCTGACAAGAAATGCACTGAATGTATAGAAGGGCAGGAGTATTCCTGCCCTTTACATACTACGATAAATCAGCATTTGTTACTTTGCTTCACAAAACTCATATACTTTTTTATAGAAGTCTGGTGCTTCTTCAAAAGCACCATGTCCAAGACCTTGATAAATAAATAATTTGCTGTTAGAAATAAGTTGATTCAGTTCATGAGGTGCTTCATTTCCTACAGTATTATCATCATCTCCAGCGATAATAAAGGTCGGACAGCTTATCTTAGACAGTTCGTCACGCACATCAAAATCCAGTATTGCATATGCGTTTCTGAAAAAACGTTCATAGCTTTCCGGTTTGGTAAGTTTTATTGTCAAAGGAAAAGCCCAGCGGTTCTTTTCAAGGTATGTGTCTGAATACATTCTCTCTGCTGTATCCAGCATAAGAGATTTATGGTCTCCTTTTTTTGCCATTTCAATCCATGAACCTACCGCATCTTTTACCACATGATTTGCATAGGGTGCTGTAACAGCAAGAATCAGTTTTTCAACTATTTCAGGATAATCCACTGCAAGATACTGTGCTATCATGCCTCCTTGTGACACACCAAGCACTGCCGATTTCGTGATGCCCAGTATCTTCATAGCTGCTGCCTGATCATCTGCCATTTGCTGTATTGTGTATCCTTCTGGCATCTTGTTTTTTCGACTGAACATATATACTGTATAATTGTTCAGAAACCTTCTGTATGGTGCTGCCAGCAGCAGTGCTTTTCCCTTAACAGTTGCAAGTCCGTCTGATAATCCGGGCAGCACAGTCAAATTCTTTCTGCCATGCCCAAAGGAAACATAGTACATATCAGTATCGTTAATTGTAACACATCCGTTTTTCATGCCCAGTTTCTCCATATTTCTATTTAGTGCAGTGTTCTGTACAGTTCACTTTTCCTATTATAGCATATCCACATCAAAAAAACAAGGTGGGATTCTCATGTTTTTCAAATTGATACTCGAAAATGAAAACGGTGACAGAATCGACATGACGACAACTGCAAACCGCTACATGATTTCAAAAATTGAGGGCTTGAATCCGCCTGCCGGAACAGTCAGTACTTCTTCCTACGCTGGCATGAACGGCAGTTATCTGAACAATGCGTTTATCGAGAAAAGGAATATCGTCATTCACTTTGAAATGAGAGGTGTCAATATTGAACGAAGGCGACACCTGCTCTACAAAGTTGTGAAGCCGTCAAGATACATCAAAATTTACTACTCGACTGCCAATATTGACGTGTATGCAGAGGGCTATGTGGAAACCTGCGAAGTCAATAATTTTGAGGAACTGACAAATGGACAAATTTCTATCCTTTGTCCTGATATTTATTGGTATTCCGTAAATTCAGAAATGGTGCTGTATTCGCAGATTATGGGGGCTTTTCACTTTCCGTTTCCGGAGAATGACAAGCCGTTCCCTATTGGCAGGTACAACACACAGAACACAATGATTATCGAGAATGACGGCGATGAAATCGGCTTCACAATCGTCATTGAAGCAAGCTCCTCTTCCGAAATTGCGGCTGTTTCTCCGACCATCTACAATGCAGATACAGACGAATATCTGCAAATTATCGGCGAAATTCTGAACGGAGATATTATCACGGTCACGACCAAAACAGGCAATAAAACTGTTATTTTAGAGCGTGGCGGAGTCAAGACCAATATCATCAACCGCCTTGTTTCCGGTTCAACGTGGCTACTACTGAGAGAAGGAACGAATCGTTTTTATCTCCGTGCGGCTGACGGACTGAAAAATCTGAAAGTCCGCATTGAACACACAAATGCTTATCTGGGGGTGTAGTTTTGCAGATTGAAGTTTATAAAATGACTGCTGATGCCGATTCTGTTTCGATAACACTGGAGGCTGTCTGCGACAGTTTTTCGTCCCTTTTGTGGGATATTGAATGCTATCAGTGCGGAGCATTTGAGGTGTATATTGCGGCAAATCCGCAGAATATTGAAATATTCAGAACAGGAAGAGTCATCGGCAGAGATGATGACAATCAGCATTTCGGCATTATCGAGTCTGTCAAAATAGATACAGATGCCGAAAATGGCGACTATCTGACAGTTTCAGGCAGATTTCTGATGTGTCTGCTTGAACGCAGGATTATTTATCCGACATATTCAGCAACTTCACCGACAAAATACAGTGACATTGTTCAATCTGTCATTTCGCAGAACTGCATGAATGATGATAACCGCAGAATTTCAGGGCTTTTTTTCGGAGCAGTCAGCGGTGAATGTTGGAATCAAACTACAAAATTGCAGGTCAGCTACACCAATCTCATGG